>NZ_PNCN01000058.1:0-74865 GCF_005886135.1 Pseudoalteromonas sp. S4741
GATCATGGAACGAGCATTTAGTTCCTTTAAATTAGTAATTTCTTATCCGAAGCTCAGGTTAACTAATAAAAATCAAAAGCTTAATATTTATAGTTTAGACTCATATGAAGAAAAAGCTACGCTAAGTTGTTGCTTTACGTTATCGGGGAGGTTTTTATTACAGGCAAAATATAAAGGGGCTTGATGGGCATTGATTGGCATTAGTGATTCGAGTTGTAATTTATTTAATAAATGAGATTGTTCATGGTTTATTCGCTGCGCAGGTATAACCACTAAATCAATACTCGAACTTCGTGTTTGAATTATCTTAAAAATATTATCAAAACTACTAAACAGCATTAAATTTTCGTTTTCTTTAAAGCCTTTTGAAAGTAGATAATGATGACTGTAGTTATCTTTTAAAACCGCAATACGGTATTGCTTAGCCTGCTCTAAATTAGTTAAGGAAATACCTTTGCTTTTAAGGGAGTAAAAATTAGTGTCAAATTGGGCGAGCTTAGCAAACCAAATAAAATTATGTTCCCGCTCAGGCGAACGAGAAATAGAAAATATACAGGTTTGGGGATCTCTCAGTGCAATATTGTAAGCCATACTCCAATCGCTTACAGAGATTGAATAATCAATGCCTGCGCTATCAAGCGCCAATCGGACTTTATCGGCAGCATCACCTACTAAATTGTTATTCGCGTCCAGATACTGCGCAGGCGCAAAGTTCTCTGTTACAACAGTAAGTTTAGCCGCACAATGATGGCTTACAATGAGCAATAATACGAAATACCACTTAGTCACAATAACCCACTATATAAAATTTAAGATGTTACTTTTTTGGTAAAAGCAAATTTAATATAGCGGATTAATTACAAATAGCCAATTTTGGGCCTGTGGGATTAACGATTCATTGCTGCAATTAAGAATGCTGAAATTTTAGCGCCTTCTCTAAGCGTCGTCTCTGAGCTTGATTGACCCACTAATGAGCTGTCGGTAAACGGCGCGATTTCCATCATATCTGCTCCGGTTATTGGAAACTCATCGGCAATGGCTGACAAAATATCAAGCGCATGCTGTGGTGTTAACCCATTTTCTTCAGGTGTACCTGTTGCTGAAGCAAATTGAGCATCTAGTGCGTCAATATCAAAGCTTACATACACTTCATCAACCTTGTCAGCCTTTAGTTGCGCGATTGTATCGGCAGCAACAGCGGCTGCGCCACGCTCAATAATTTCAGCAGCCCAGTGCTGTTTAACGCCAAAGGTACTTTCCCAATGTGATTTAGGCTTACCACTTGAGCGAATACCAAATTGAATTAAATGATGTGGCGCGGGTAAAAATTCTAAAATATGGGTACACCAAGAGCCAAAACATAAATCGATGCCCAAACGCTCTACGAGTAAGTCGGTGTGGGCGTCAAAATGAATAATAGCCGTACGTTTACCTTGCTCGCGTTTGGCTTTTAAGTACGCTTTTGTCAGCGGGTAACTAATAGAATGATCGCCACCAATGCCAAAAATTCCTTTATCGTGGAATGTTGCATAAAAGCTGTCACATACATCTTCGGTAATAGACAGTGGACTTACGAAATGATCGTTATTGTCATTGCCATAAAGCGCTTTTTGGCAATTGGTAATTGTTGCCTCGTTTAAGTATTTATCGTGTAATAAATGCGGTATTACGCGCACATCACCTAAGTCAAATGAACGACACTGTGTTTGCTGGTCAATTAGAGCTGAACGTAAAAACAAAGGCCCCCAGTTAGCACCGCGTAAAATACCACCACCACAATCAGAGCTAATCCCCAACATAACCGCTTTGTGGGGTGAGTTAGGTAATTCATTTAGCGAGTCACGCCATAAAACATCGACATTTTCAGTTTGACCATATAATTTATTTCTGAGTGCTGCTTTGCGTTCTTTTGCCGTATTAACCGTGAATACACCATCGCCAGGTGCACATAAACAGTGTTCAACTTTATTTTTAAATGCTTGAAATTGTGTGCTCATTGTAAACCCTTTTTCAATCTGAATATCTTGTCTATTATTGAGTAGTTATGCAAAACGACGAACGCTGAATAAATTAAAAATTAATTGTATGTGGTTATAAAAATCACTGAACGTTGTGTTCTGCGAGGTTAGGTCAGCGGCAAAACAATACAAAACCTACTAACTAACCTTATGAATATAAACAACTTAAAATTTAGCTAACAACTCTTTTAGCTAGCTACTGGTTTGCTCTGAGGTATGAATATAGTGTCTGAGCAAACAAGTCAACTGGCTCATTTTGTTAGTAATTTTAGCCATTGATTGAATATTCAGAGTTAATGAATAAACCAATACGGACATCCGTCCTGTACTTCATTTAGGTTTCTCGTAATCATGCTAAATTGACAACAACTCTTATTAAAAAGGCTTAGTTATGGAAAAGGTATTTCACTTAGGACTGTGTATTGATGATTTAAAAGGTGCAAAACTGGCTATTGTTCCAGGGGATCCAGATCGTGCAGCACGCATTTCACAGTTCTTAGATAATCCAACCTGCCTTGCTCAAACCCGTGAGTTTCACATTTATTTAGGCCAATTAAACGGCCACTCAGTGGTTGTATGTTCAACCGGTATCGGCGGCCCTTCAACGTCAATTGCGGTTGAAGAACTGGCTCAACTTGGCGTACGTAGCTTTCTTCGCATTGGCACAACAGGCGCGATTCAGCCGCACATTAACGAAGGCGATATTTTAATTAGCCAAGCCTCAGTTCGTTTGGATGGCGCGAGTCAGCATTTTGCACCGCTGTGCTACCCTGCTGTTTCTGATTTTTTTGCCACTCAAGCGATGGTAAAAGCCTGTGAAAACCTAAACATCGATTTTCATATCGGTATCACCGCTTCAAGCGATACCTTCTACCCAGGACAAGAGCGTTACGATACGCATTCTGGTTATGTTCCTAAGTCATTACAGGGTAGCTGTGAAGAATGGCAAAAACTAGGCGTGATGAACTACGAAATGGAATCGGCTACTTTATTTACTATGTGTGCCGCTCTTGGCCTACAAGCAGCCTGTGTTGCCGGTGTATTAGTAAATAGAACACGTCAAGAAATTCCTAACGTAGACCACGGCGAGATTGAGAAAAAATCGGTTGCCGTGGTACTTGAAGCCGCTAAAGTGTTACTTGGCTAATGTTGCGCTAATAACCTCAAGTGTTGGCAAGCCAGTAAAGCTTGCTAACACGGCTTTTGCCACCCCAGATTGGTTTTCATGACCAGCCGTTTCTAATAACGTAACTGATTTTACTGTTTGCTTATCAAAGCTCAGTCCTGCTAAAAACAACTGACTCACAGCACTTTGTAATGGCGATAAACTCGGGCTGTACGCTGCATTTTCTGCATAGCTGCCATAAAAATCACCGTTTTCAAACGTACTTATTTTTACTGCACTGTAATTTTGGCTGTACGGCACATAAGCCGCTAAAGCATAACTCATCAGCTTTTCATCAAGTTGTTCGTTTTCAAAACAATTAGTTTGCTTTGCTGGGTTAAATAAGCTGTGCTCATTGCCTAAATCGGTTGGTCCAAATGAGTGAGGTAATAACTCTGCCAATTTAAAGTTTTGTGCTGGCAGTAAAATATCAAGCTCTTTCGCATCAGCGAGTTCATTCATAAATTGACGACAGTACCCACATGGGAGATCACTAATCGCTATTTTAAGAATTTTTTTACCGCCATTTAACCAGGCATTATTAATGGCAGATTGCTCACCGTGCACCACTAAACTAAGTGCTTGATGGTCAAACTCAGCGTTAGCGCCAAAATAAAAAGTAGTGTTTCCTTGTGAATCGAGCCCTTTTGCAATTGCGCCGACATGAAATTTGGAAATAGGTGCAACCGAAAACTCTGAAGCCATAGGCACTAAGCCTTGTAATAAAATATCTTCGCTAACATTAAGCTCGGTGCAAAGCGCTGAAATATCGTTTGGGTATAAAATACCGCGTTGAGTTTTTAATTGACTGCGTAGAGCTTGCGTTTGCGCTACGTTTAATGAAATGTGTGAATTGCTAAGTGCTGTATTATGTTGCACTTTAAAAGTTGCTGAAGCCATAATAGTTTTTATTTGATCAATGGCCAAGTAGTGTAAAAGGTTGGCAAACTAAATACCAGCCTATTCAACGTAAAAAAAAGGAACACGTCGTGTGTTCCCTCTAAAACTAATCTAGTTTTGGATTAACCTGTATTACGCATACCCGCTGCAATGCCGGTCATAGTGATCATCAAAGCATTATCTATATCGTTTTCATTGCCTTTATCATCGCCACGAGAACGACGTAATAACTCAACTTGTAATACATTCAGCGGATCGGTGTATGGATTTCTAAGCCCGATAGACTCTTTGATCCAAGGCTGATCAGCCAATAAGCTTTTTTGTGGGCTTAATGATTGCACTAACGTTATAGCTTCACCAAGTTCATCACGTAAAGCTACACCCAGCGGCTTATACATCTCTTCCACCAGCGCATTATCGTAATGCTCACTCAACCAGCTATCCGCTTTACTAAATACCATTTCTAGCATTTCTAAACGCGCCCTAAAAAATGGCCATTGCAAGCTCATTTCACTTAAGGTTTCTATACCGTATTTTTCAAGCGCGGCTTTAAGCCCGCTCAATGCACCTAACCATGCAGGTAACATTAACCGGTTTTGACTCCACGCAAAAATCCATGGAATAGCACGTAAGCTCTCAACCCCTCCATTTGGATTTCGTTTTGCAGGCCTTGAGCCTAAAGGTAATTTTGACAGTTCCAATTCAGGTGTCGCCATTCTAAAGTAAGGCACAAAGTTTTCATCGTGGCGCACCACATTACGGTAATGCTCACACGACACATCGCTAATTAATGCCATTACTTCGCGCCACTGTGATTTAGGCTCTGGTGGTGGCAATAAATTACTTTGTAGTACCGCACCCGCATAAATATTTAAGCTTTGTAATGCCACATTAGGCAGGCCAAATTTAAAGCGGATCATTTCACCTTGCTCTGTTACCCTAAGCCCACCTTTTAACGACCCCGGCGGCTGAGAATGCAATGCTTGTGCAGCAGGCGCACCACCACGGCCAACCGTACCCCCACGGCCATGGAATAAAATAAGCTCAATACCGCGTTCATCCGCTAGTTGTACGAGCTTATCCATTGCCTCATATTGTGCCCAACCAGCAGCCATCATGCCTGCATCTTTGGCTGAGTCTGAATAGCCAATCATTACATTTTGGGTGTTTTTAATGTGTCCACGGTACCACTCGTTATTTAAAAGTGTAGTGATGACGTTGTGGCCATCGTTTAAATCATCCAAGGTTTCGAATAAAGGCGCCACAGGCAGTTCAAAACCACAGCCAGACTCTTTAAGTAATAGCTGCACTGCTAATATATCAGAGGCAGTTCGTGCCATAGAGATAATGTATAAACCAAAGGTTTTTTCATCTTGTTGCGCAATAACATCAAAGGTGTCGAGCACCTCTTGCACTTCTGGACTTGGTTGCCAATGCCTAGGAATTAGCGGACGACGTGAATTGAGCTCTGTCAGTAAAAAAGCTTGTTTGTCTTGCTCTTCCCATTGATTGTAATCGCCAATACCTAAATGACGAGTTAATTCAGAAAACACATCGCTGTGTCTTGACGAATCCTGTCGTACATCCAGTTTTGCCAAGCGCAAACCAAAGCTATTTACACGATGGATCACATCTAATAGCAAGCCATCAGCAACCACTTGCATATTGCATTTTAACAATGAGCGATAACACACCTCAATTGGGTGCTTAATTTGGTTAATATCAGTTATTAAATCTTGTGATTCTGTACGCTTGTTTTTAATTTTAGCGCTTAAGTACATCACTGTTTCAGCTACTTGGTTTTTAAGCTCTTTGAGCACGGCTCGATAAGGTTCAAACTCTTGCCCTGCCAGTTTAATGAGCTCATCACTGGCATCAGACATTGAAAGTTCAGCACACAAAGTTTCTAAATCACGCTGGTATAAATCCAGCGCCATCCAACGGCCATGATCGAGTACTTGCTTAGTCACCTCAGCGGTTACAAACGGGTTACCATCCCGATCTCCCCCCATCCACGACGTAAATTCTATCGGGCTGTAGTTGGCTGGTAGCTCAAGGCTCAAATGCTGTTTAACATGCTGGCTAAACTCACGTAAAAAACGTGGCACGGCATCCCATAAGCTATTTTCAATTACCGCATAGCCCCATTTAGCTTCATCAACAGGGCTTGGACGAGAACGACGAATATCGTCAGTATGCCAAGCTTGGCTAATAAGCTGCGCAATTCGATTTAATATCGCTTCGCGCTCTTGCGCAAGGTTGTCGGTTCGCTCAAGCGACGCTAAACAATCGCTTAGTTCAACATGTTTGTTAATAATAGTACGGCGAGTCACTTCGGTTGGGTGAGCGGTTAGTACTAAGTTTATGTGGAGTTTTGAGAGTGTGTCGGCTAAATGATTATGATTAAGCTGACCTTGTTCGGCCTTTGCTGCTAACGTTTTTAATGTTTGAGTGAGAGGATTTAGTTGGCAAAAACCAACATCATTAAAACGTGATACGGTATGAAACTGCTCTGCAACATTAGCTAAGTTTAAAAAATGATTAAATGAACGGGCAACCGGTAAAAGCTCCTCATCACTAAGCGCATGGAGTACATCAATTAACGCTTGGCGATCGGCTTCATGGCCACTGCGAGATGATTTTGATAAAGCCCGAATTTCTTCTACTTTATCTAAAATCTCTTGGCCTTGGGCATCTTTAATAGTTTGTCCTAATAATTGACCAAGTAGATTTACATTACCTCGCAAGGCGGCATATTGTTCACTCATTTCTAGCTCTCCTTCGTTTCTTGGAGACCTATTAATATCACTAAGAGGGAATATTTAATAGATCCATTTGCATTGTCTTGTCGTAAAAAAGCATATGTAAAATAAACACAAAGCGATAACATGATCATTTTTTACGATGGCAATTGCCCACTGTGCAATGCAGAAATGCAACATTTAAAACGTGCCGATGTTGATCATAAAATTACACTAGAAGATTTAAATGCGGATGATTTTAGTGAACGTTTTCCTGCAATCGATAAACAAAATGCCATGGATTTATTGCACGCCCAAACTGATAAGGGGCAGATGATTTACGGCTTAGACGTCACTTATCAAGCTTGGCGCACCGTTGGCAAATACCGTTGGCTTAAAATAATTCGTTTGCCCGTAATTCGCTTTTTTGCCGATCATGCTTACACTTTTTTTGCAAAATACCGCCATCATATAAGCCGTTTTTTAATGCCCAATGCGCAGTGTAGTAATGGTCAATGCAATATCAAATCTAAAGGTGAAAAATGAAAACAGTGATTTTATTTGGCGCCAGTAGCGCCATTGCACAATCCTACGTAAGTCATTTAAATCAGCAAGCAGCACAATTTAATATAATTTGTGTCAGCTCATCGAATATTGAGCATAATGATGACAGGGTAACCTATTTCCACAGCGACTACTCGGCGCAAAGCCTAAATGAGCTAACCCAGTCGTTAAAGTCACAACAAATTGAGCTTGCTCAGGTAATAATATTTAATGGTCAATTACACAACGACCAGCACATGCCAGAAAAAAAGCTCGAAGAAATTAACAGTGATTATTTTATGCAGCTTTTGCACTCTAATACACTTGTCCCCCTGCTGTGCTTACAAAGTATAGTGCCATTGCTTAATCACAAAACTCATTGCACAATTACTGCTTTAAGCGCTCGTGTAGGCAGTATTAACGACAATAAATTGGGTGGCTGGTATACCTATCGCGCATCCAAGTCTGCGCTGAACATGCTATTTAAAACAGCCACCATTGAACTTGCTCGTCGCGCTAAAAATACCAAACTTGTTTTATTTCACCCAGGTACTACAGATACACAGCTCTCTAAGCCATTTCAAAAAAATGTGCCCGCAGGTAAACTGTTTACCCCTGATTTTGTTGCTCAGCAATTATTTAAATTTACTTACGAAAACCCACAGCTAGAACTCAACGGCGAACCTGCCTACTTAGATTGGCAAGGAAACACCATAAAATGGTAAGGAACAAACACATGCATTTTTCGAAAGACCGCATAGCCGCACTTGAAAAACATACCCGTACACACTTTATCAATTCACTTTCAGGGTTTAAAAGTGCAAACTTAATTGGCACACAAGACTTACAAGGTAATACCAATCTAGCCATTGTCAGTTCAGTTATTCATTTAGGCGCTCACCCACCGCTAGTAGGCATGATAATGCGCCCGCACAGCGTACCAAGGCATACATTCGAAAATATTATAGAAACAGGCGTTTATACTATTAACCAAGTAAATAGTGATATTTACCAGCAGGCACACCAAACATCGGCACGTTACGCTAAAGATGAGTCTGAGTTTAATGCAACCGGTCTCAAAACAGAGTACTTAAACGACTTTAAAGCGCCTTTTGTTGCACAAAGCCGACTAAAATACGCAGTAAAATTTGTAGAGAATCAGCATTTAGCTGTTAATGGCACTGAGCTGGTTATTGGCGAAATAATGGATGTTTATGTAGATAAATCAGCACTCCAAAGTGATGGCTTTTTAGACTTACAAGCCATCGATACCGTTGCAGTAACCGGATTAGATAGCTACCACACGGCGAATAAGCTCAATCGTTTACCCTACGCGAAAAAATAGCCCAAGGTTATCAAGTCCTTGGGAATGAGGGACTTGATAACTTCCTCTATTTGTTCAATCCCTTGTTCACTAATCGCAATTAATTTGAATTGAACGCATTTAGCCTACACACTATGCAAAATTTTGTAGGAGAAATATATGACCACAGTTGGTATTGGTACACACACACCCGAACAAGCACTTGCTAGTTTAAGCAATATGACCCACTCAGTAACGCCAATTCAGGCCGATGAGTATTTAGTGCGTATGGCCAAAGCGCAAGCTTATATGCAAGCTAATAATATTGATGCGATATATTTAAATGCAGGTACTAACTTAACGTATTTTACCGGTATGAAATGGTACGCCAGTGAACGACTAGTCGGCGCTATTTTACCCGCCATGGGTGAGGTGCAATACATTGCCCCCCATTTTGAAATTGGCTCTTTAGATGGCTTTAAAGTCATTGATGGCCCAATACACGGCTGGCAAGAACACGAGAACCCGTTTGAGCTATTCGTTAAAGTGCTTAAACAACTGAATATTAGTGACACCGCTACCGTGGGCATTGATGAAAGCGCACAGTTTTTTATTTTTGATGGCATCAATAAAGCCAGTTCAGGGTTAAAACTAGTTAACGCACAACCTGTAACCGCACATTGTAGAATGCATAAATCAGCCAATGAATTAGCATTAATGCAATGTGCCATGGATATGACTTTAGCGGTTCATCAGGCTACGGCGAGCATGCTTTATGAAGGAATTAGTACAGTAGAAGTCGAAGAATTTATAAAAAAAGCGCATCAAAAAGTAGGTGCTCCGGGAAATTACTTCTGTATTGTATTGTTTGGCCTTGCTACCTCATTCCCTCATGGTGTAAAAGATCCACAAATTTTGAAAAAAGGCGACATGGTCCTTATTGATACCGGATGCAAAGTACACGATTACTTGTCTGATATCACGCGTACCTACGTATTTGGTGAAGCAACCAGTCGCCAGCGCCTATTTTGGGATTTTGAAAAAGCAGCCCAGTTAGCAGCTTTCAATCAAGCCGCCATTGGCAAAACCTGTGAATCGGTTGACGAAGCAGCCCGCAGTTACTTAGCAGCTCAAGGCTTAGGCCCTGAATACCAAACACCAGGTTGCCCACACCGCACAGGCCATGGTATTGGCTTAGACATTCATGAATGGCCATACTTAGTGGGCGGCGATAAAACCCCGCTTGCCACAGGCATGTGTTTTAGTAACGAGCCAATGCTGGTTATTCCAGATGAGTTTGGTGTGAGATTAGAAGATCACTTCTATATGACAGATGACGGACCGCGTTGGTTTACCCAGCCAAGCCACAGCATTGACGACCCATTTGGTTTAAACAGCTAACCTGAAAACATTCAATAAAAGAGCAGCACTTTCGCTGCTCTTTTTATGTTCAATGATTGATAAACTAAACTTCATCCCAATATCCATTGTTATTAAAAAGCAATCCTTCAAGGATCCTTATGAAAAACTTAAAAATAGATATCGTCTCAGATGTAATGTGCCCATGGTGTATTATTGGGTATAAAAACTTAGAAGCCGCATTGGCAGAATTAAAAGACGAAATGAGTGCGGATATTACATGGCACCCTTTTGAGCTTAATCCGGATATGCCACTTGAAGGGCAAGACTTAAACGAGCACTTGCAGCAAAAATACAGCTTAACCGAAGAAGAAAGCGCACGAAATCGTCAAAACATGGCGGATGCGGGTGAACGAGCTGGCTTTACCTTTAATTTTGACGGTAAACGCATCATGATCAACAGCTTTGATTTACATCGCTTGCTAATGTGGGCTCGTGAAGAAGGTAAGCAAACTGAGTTAAAACTGGCGTTTTTTGAGGCACACTTCACCGATTTAAAATATTTAAATCAAGAAGATGCATTACTGGATGTGGTAGAAAAAGTAGGCCTTAACAAAGACACAGCCAGAGAAATTTTACACTCAGATAAATACGTACAAGCGGTACGCCAAGAGCAAAATAACTTTAAACAAATGGGAATAACCTCAGTACCTACTTTCATTATAAATGATAAGTACGCGCTTACCGGTGGGCAACCGAGTGAATCGTTTATTCAAGCACTTAAGCAAATAAGTGAAGAAGAAGCCAACCAGGAGCAATAATTTTTCGGGTTAGGCTGCATTTTGCGGCCTAACATTATTAGTTTTTTAAGTTAAACACCTGTCTGTTGTTTAAATTAAGCCCGTCCTCAACATCATGATAATAGCGCTCATAAAGCGCGTTCAACTCACCGCTATCTGCTAACTTTGTTAAGCCTTGCTCTAATAACTCAATGATTGCTTTGTTATTTTCGTTTGCGTAAAAATAATAGTAATTATCGTATTGCAGCATAATATGTGGCTCAATAACAAAGTTATACTGAGGATGTTTACGTATTTCGGCTTTTATTGCTGTAACTGAACGCGGAAAATAATCGCCAAGTCCTTCATCTAACGCTTTTAACATGCTTTCATAACTCAAATCACCATTAACTGTTAGACCATTGTTTTTTAAAACATAAAAGTCTGACCAACTTTGTTTTTGCAACGAAATAAATGGTTTTAGCTGTGCCAAGGTTTTGATCTCAGAAAATTCTTTTAACCGACTATGTTTAACCATGAGCAAGCGCTTTGAATGCAGTCCATTATAAATAGGATAACTTGTGTGGATTAAATATCTTTGCTCTGCGAGGACGCTTGGCATAGTTAACCAAGCTAAATCAACATCACCGTTACGTTTGAGCTCTTGCAAAATCCTCTTGGTATTCATTGGCTCAATGCTGTAGGCAATATTGAGCTTTACATTAACCTCTGCAAAGCTCTTTTCTAATAACGCTAAAATATAGTAGTTTTTTGGTATGCCTTGGATGCTTGGTTTGCCAAGCTTAAGGGTAATTGTTTGCTCAGTGCTACTGGCAAAAAATGACACTGCCATTAAAATCAAACTGCAGCATAAAATAATAAGCTTCATAGTTATTCCAAGTTGCTTTAGCATGTAACAAACTGAACAAATAATAAGTATAGCGGCAACTTAAAATTGCGTTAGTTTATGTGCGATAAAGTACCTTAATAACATGCCAACCAAATTTCGTTTTTACTAAATGCGGTTCTAAAATTGCACCACTAAAGGCCACCTTATCAAACTGTGGAACCATTTGACCTCGTCTAAACTCACCTAAATCACCGCCTTTTTTACCCGATGGGCATGACGAATACTTTTTAGCTAAAGTTTGAAACTTTGCGCCTTTGCCTAATTGCTTGATGATGTCTTCTGCAATCTCTTTATGTTTTACTAAAATATGCAGTGCGTGCGCCGTATTTGCCATGTAAGTGCCTTTTTAATGCTTAAATTTAAACGCCGCGATTTTAGCACAGCCAGTACATTCAGGCATCTATTAAAGCACTTATAAATAGTGGGCTTGGTCTTGCTTTGAAGGGATCCTGCAATAGTGATATTTATCAAATAAGGTATATCGATTTGATGCAATTTTATCATAAAGCCAATTATTAAAACGATTTGGCAACACACTAAATATACCACTAAGTTTCCACGGATAGCCTAGCTGTTTAATCACCTCAAAAAATGCATGGCTTTGTATAAATGCTTGAGCGTTTTCAATGTAAACCATAGAGGCAAAATCAGTTGTCGAATAGCCAAAGTGCATTAATATTTGCTGCCCTTTTGGCGATTGTACACTGCACAGTTTAAACATGGCCTGAGGATCGTGAGCAATAATAAAATTACACCACGCACTACAAAGCTTGCACTGGGCATCGAACAGTATAATTTTTTGGCTTTTTATTAGCGCGGCGGTATGGGTCATTAATTGCTTGCTCAAGTGAGGGCTTATTGCTGCACAGGTTTTTTTTGTAGCTTGCGCTGCAAAGTGCGTCTATGCATATTAAGCTGCCTTGCAGTCATTGATACATTACCGTTGTTACTGTGTAATACATGTTGAATATGCTCCCACTCTAAACGCTCGGGTGACATAATCTCTTCAGGAATTTCGGTTACTGTCGATACCGGCTCTACTTTTAGCGCTTTTAATAAGCTTGCCATATCGACAGGCTTAGTTAAATAGTCATTAGCGCCCAAGCGCATCGCCTCTACGGCTGTAGCTATACTTGCAAAGCCGGTAAGCAATACAATATGCGCCTTGGGTAACAAGTGTCGCAGCGGTGCAATAAGCGCCAGCCCATTTTCATCTGCTAACTTCATATCTAATAAAATACAATCAGGTTGCTGCTGGCGAGCCCTAAGTAAGGCCTCTGTTTGGTTATGTGCAACCTCACAGTTAAAGCTGTGTTTTGTTAAGCGCCTTACCAAAGTGGTAGCAAGGTTAATGTCATCTTCAATAATTAGCAGCTTCATAGCGCCGACTCGGTTATTAATAGTGGCATTTGTATCTTGGCCACCGCTCCACCATCGGGGTGATTATAAACAGTTAACGAACCATTTAAACGCTCAAACGTGACATTTGATAGCATAACCGCTATTCCCATGCCTTGCTCGCTGGGCATGAGCTGCCCGCCTAACTCCGCTAACTCGGAGGATAAAAAACCAGCGCCAAAATCCCGAATAATTAACGCAATACTTTGCGCATCTGGCTGTTGCCAACTCAACTCTAATTGCATTTGGCCTTTTTTTTCGTTAGCAAGTGCTGCATTTTGTAATAAGTTTAAAATAGCAGGTAGCAGCATGGCATCACTTTTTAATGTGGCTTTAGGCGCCTCATTAAGCCAGTTTATTTGTTGATTAGGGTATTGTAATAGTAACGTATCATGAATTTGATTTTGCAGCTGCTCTGCTTTTATAGGTATTTGCGTGTTTTTATCTCGTAGCTGCATAGAGAGCTTTCTAAAATCATTAAGCTGAGTGCGGCATTGCAGCAAGGGTGATTGCATTTGCTGAATAATTTCATTGTTGGGATGCTCTTCTACAAGCTCTTCAAACAATAATTGTAAATTAGCAATAGGCGTTGCTAATTGATGAGTAATTTGCGCCGCTGCGCCATCGAGAGTAACCAGTTGTTCACTACGCAACTGTTTCTCTCTAACTTTAGCAATAGTGCGCTCACGTTGTTGTAAAGCACGGTTCATTGCACCAATAACCAACGCAATCACGCAGGCACTGATAACAAAATTAACCCACATGCCAATAAAGTGGCCACTCATGTTCATTTGGTGCATGCTATGCTCTGGCATTTTAATCAGTAGCATGCTGTAGGCAGCGATAGCCAGCACAGCAATATAGGCAAGCCCACGAGCGCTCAATGTAATTGCCGCTATCATAATAGGTAACAATAATAACGACACAAATGCGTTAGTTGCACCGCCACTTAAAGACAACAAAATAGTTAAAAAAAGTACGTCAGCGGTCAGTTGCATCAGCATGCCAACAGGCTTTGCTTGGCTAACATTTCTATAAGCAAAGATACTTGCTAACTGAAAAACCGCCTCAAGCGTAATAACGGCTAGCAACGGCATGAGCGCAATTTGATGCTCTAATAAAAAATAAACGCTTAACACTGCAATAAGCTGCACAGCAATGGCGCCACTGCGCAGCATTAATAACCGGCTAATAGCAGGATCGGTTTTAATTAACACAATAAGATTCACCTGATTGAATATACATTACTTTGTTATCCATTATAAATAATGCTTTTTAAGTAATGATTTCATAATAAGCGCCTCATATTAGCTGCTCACTCAGCCGCACTCAAGCATATATGGTCAACAAAGTATTTGTATTCTATTAAGCTTAGAAAGCCTATGAGCTATTGTGTAAAACAGGCACAATCATTAAAAGCTTTTAATTAACACAATAAAAACAAATCAATTACCTTTAAACAAAAATGCAGCAAATAGTCCGTAAAATAGCAGTAATTACTAAGCAAACCATGCTATAAACTAGTGTTAACAACTAATTTTTGATATAACGTCCTCATTAGACGAACACGTCATACCACTTTTAAGAGAACACACTATGCCTTACGCACATATCACTGGTTGGGGTAAATGCATTCCACCAGCAAGCATCAGCAACGACGAAATAAGTGAAATTGTAGATACAACCGATGAGTGGATCACCACACGCACAGGTATCAAGGCACGAAGAGTTAGCCATGTAAGTACTGCTGAACTTGCTAGTGTGGCTGCAAAACATGCCATTGCTTGTGCTGGCGTAGATGCAAAAGATATCGATTTAGTTATTTTAGCAACGTGCACCCCCTCAACAGTAGTTGCAAACACCGCCTCATTAGTACAAAAAAATATTGGTGCCACAGGCGCTGCAGCCATGGACACCAACGCGGCATGTTCTGGTTTCTTATATGCTTTACAAGCTGCGACAGCGCAAATTCAAGCTGGCATGATCAAAAAAGCCGTCGTTATCGCGGCTGAGCGCATGACGTGGTATGTAAACTGGGCACGACGCGACAGCGCAGTATTATTTGGTGATGGTGCCGGTGCCGTTGTGCTTGAAGCAGCAGAAACACCTGCAGGCTTATTAGGGACTAAAACCGGTTGTGACAGCGAAGATCGTGATATTTTACACATTACTAATTTTGGCAGTGATTTAAATAAATATGAGCCAATTGGTCCATCAGACCTTTTATTTGAAGGCCGTGAAATATTTAAACGTGCCGTTAAAGGCATGAGTGAAGCCTGTGACGACGTGCTTGAACAAGCCAATCTTAAGTTAGACGATATCGATGTACTAGTTCCGCATCAAGCCAATCTACGCATTATTCAAGCTATTCAAAATCGCTTAAAAGTGGATGACGAAAAAGTAATGGTCAATATTGGTGAATATGGCAACACCTCTGCTGCCACCATTGCAATTGCATTGTGTGAAGCCGTTGAGCAAGGCTTAATTAAACCGCATGCAAATATTATGTCGGCGGCATTTGGAGCTGGCCTTACTTGGGCGGCAAGCTATATAAAATGGGGCGAGCGAGTAACGCCTATTGCACTTAGTGATGCTAAGCTTCCACCGTGTAATAAAACGGGTTTAGAGCTTGTTGCACCGGCTGTAAAAGCGTGTAAAGACGCAGAGCCTAGCTAAAAGCTAATATACAACCATGCACATGTATTGATAAACAGCGCACTGCTTTTAGTGCGCTTTTTGCTTTTTAAGGAAAATATATGCAACTACTAGGCATTCATCATGTAGCCATCATTTGTAGCAACTATCCACGCTCTAAACATTTTTATAGTGAAATATTAAAACTCACGATTATTAATGAGCATTATCGTGCACAGCGTCAGTCTTACAAACTCGATTTAGCTTTACCTGATGGAAGTCAGTTAGAATTATTTTCGTTTAATGATGCGCCAAGTAGACCAAGCTACCCCGAAGCTCAAGGACTTAGACATTTAGCATTTAAAGTTGGGTGTATTAATACTGCTAAACATTATTTAGAGTCACACAATGTCATCGTCGAAAATATTAGAGAAGATGAAATAACCGGCAAAAAATTCACCTTTTTTGCCGATCCAGATGGCTTACCCCTTGAGTTATATGCACTTTAACATCTAATAACTCAAGGTATATTTAATTTAGTTAAATCGATTTTGTAGGTAAGTAAATACTGCACGAATACCCAGTGCCTCACCACCAGCTGGACGCCCAGGTAATGCACGTAAATTCCATGCCATTACGTCAAAGTGAACCCATGGTGTATTTGGCTCTATAAACTCTTTCAAATAAAGCGCAGCGGTTATTGCGCCACCAAATGGCGTACTTGCACAGTTAGCCATATCAGCCACATCGCTTTTCAAAAATGGTTTGTATTGCTCGAATAACGGCAATTGCCAAACAGGGTCGTTAACTTGCATGCCCGAGTCCATAATGGCATTTGCTACAGCGCGATCCGTTGAGAAAAAACCTGGTAACTCTGTACCTAAAGCAACGCGGCACGCACCGGTTAATGTAGCAAAATCTATGATTAATTCAGGATCATCGTTTTGTGCTTCGCTTAAAGCATCACACAGTACTAATCGCCCTTCTGCATCGGTATTGTCTATTTCGACCATAATACCTTTACGGGTTTTTACTACATCGCCAGGGCGAAATGCATTACGCGAAACAGCATTTTCAACCGCAGGCACTAAAACACGAAGGCGGATTGGTAAGTTAGCGGCCATAATTAGCTGAGCCAGGGCAATAACATGCGCGGCCCCACCCATGTCTTTTTTCATGTTGCGCATGCCTGAACTGGGCTTTAAATCAAGTCCACCGGAATCAAAACACACGCCTTTACCGACTAACGTAATTTGTGGCGCATCGACTGCCCCCCATTTCAAGTCAAGTAATCGTGGTTTATTTTCACTCGCGCGCCCTACCATGTGAATAGTTGGGTAATTTTGCTCTAATAACTCATCACCTATCCACTGCGAAAATTCACCGTCGAATGTATCTGCTAGGTCACTCATGACTTGTGATAAGTGCTGCGGCATCATATCGGCAGCTGGGGTATTAACTAAATCGCGTGCTAAATTAATGGCATCCGCTTGTTGTTTTACTTGTTCATATAATGTTTTATCAGCAATACCAAGCTGAGCTTTAGCGGTGGCTTTTTGTTTGTATTCACTAAACTCATAACCACCTAACACAAAGCCTAAAGCAAGTTGAGCAACTAAAGACTCATCACCTTGAATTTGATAACAACCCGCAGGTAATTTACTGGCAAGCTCGCCAGCAGCCCAAAAATCATCAGCGCTTTGCATTACACAAAATACCTGACTTAGCTCACCCGTTTCTGGATTTGGTACTAGTGCGAGTCCTGATTTTTCAAAATCTGTGTTTGCTAGCCAGCGCTGTACAAAACTCGGTTGCTGCGTAAGCCAATCGGTTAGTTCGTTTTTAACGATAAATGATAGAGGAATTCCTGAAGAGGTATGACGAAGTAAAGCACTCATTAAATGACTCACATAATAGAAAATGATGCCTTAGCATAACAATAAGCACTATTAAAAGGTATAGCTAATTATGTTCTGCTAGCTTACTTCTTCTTTGAGGGCGTTGAGTCTTGCTCTTGGTTTTGTTGAGCAATTTCTTGATCAATTTCTTTAATCGGCTTATTCATACTAAAAGAACTCGGCAATACATCAACCCCTACTAACTGCCCTAGTTTAACAACCAGTGGAATAGTTAATGGTGCAAACGGTAATAACGCAAAAACGCCTAGCCCTAGTCCTTTTAATATATCAACAAACTGCTCGTTGGCGCGTTTTAGTTCTGCTTTATTTGTTTGCCCTTGGGTATAACGCCTATAAATTATTAGCATTTCTTTGGTTTCTTGCCTTTCTTGGGCAAGCGCAATTTTAAGCGCGACCATAGCACGACGAAAGCGTAGTTGTTGTCGCTTTTTACTTATTTTCGCAACCCGCCAGGGCGCACGATGGATAACTTTATATAATCGCATAGCCTGTATTCTCACACAGCGCTTTCAGTTCACAAAGAATAATTTACACGCTTTATTCAATCATTTATTCTTAATGTTCATTTTCCTCAGTTTTAATTAAAAACATGCAAAAAAACATACCCAACACTAAACCCGAAAGGCCAAAATCTGATGAGTGCTGCGGCGGCGGTAGTTGCTGTCCATGTGTATGGGATGAGTACAAAGAAAAACTTGCACAGTGGAAAAAACATCATGGTGAAAATATCAATAGCAAGTCAGTTTAATTCAATAATAGAAAGTAGCTAAAATAGCTTATTTAGTTAATAACTATATATATCAATGCCTGCTTTTTCCCCCTTTCCCTGCCCTACTTATGATTAACTATGCATTATTTTTAGATAAATCATTTGGTTCAACTTGTTAAATAGTGATTAACCACCCATTACCCTCTTTAGTTTTTTATCTATAGTCTATTTCGAGGACTCACAGGAGGTGCGCTTAGTTTATTAAGCTTTTGAAACATCTCCATACGGAATTAATGGTGGCTTTTACTACGCTAAAGCAACCTATACTTTCTAATATGTGTTAATGATACTCAAAGGCGAAATGTGTGGTGCATTTCGCCTTTTTATTGGCCTCAAATAATAATCTTACTCTCGCTTATTTTGCTGTTTTAGGGTTATAGTTAATAAAAAGAATATTGTTTGGATTATGTTACTAAAAAAAGCGGATCATTTATTAGCACAAAACAAGCTTAGAGAAGCTGAGTTTCATTACAAAACGCTTTTACAAGCAGAGCCTGATAATGGTGATGCTCTGTTTGGCCTAGGTAAGGTGGCGCTGCGTTTAGAACAATTTGATGCCGCTGTCTATATACTACAACGAGCGTGTCAGCACCTCCCTTATTTACTAGAACCTTTGTATGCACTAAGTGATGCATTTAATGCGGTTAACTCCCCTGAAAATGCGCAAAAAGTACTCGAGTACGCAACCAGTATTGCCGCAGACAACCCAGATACCCATTATTATTTAGCTCAGCACTATTTAACCTTTGGCGAGCTCGATAAAGCACAGTCAACGCTTGAGGAAGCATTAAAGCTTGGAATAGCACCGGTTACGGCTTATGTTTTATTTGAATTGGTACAATTAGGACGTTTTAATAAAGCAAATAATTACATCGTTCAATTACACCATTTTTTAACTCAAACAAATAACCTACGCTTAAAAATGGTCTGCAACTATGCTTTAGCTAAAAGTTACGACAAGTTAGACGATACTGATCAAGCGTTTAACTATTTTGTGATTGCCAATCAGCAACAACACAAACTCAGTGAATTTAAAACTGAAGATTTAATTGGGTTTTATGATCAACTTATTGAATATAATAATGAAAGTGTGCTCAATTTTGCAAACCTAAATAAGCAGTATCCTGTTACGCCCGTGTTTATTATTGGTATGCCACGAAGCGGCTCAACCTTACTGGAGCAGATGTTAGCAGGACACAGTCAATGGGCAACGCTTGGAGAAGACACCAGTATTAGTAATAAGATAGTCGCTTTTTTAGAACAAAAAAAAGGGTTACGCTACCCTCAATGCTTAACTAAGCTAACAACGCCTTTAATTAACCAAGCCAGAGCCATGTATTTAGATACCTTAAGTTCTTCTGGGAGCAATTGCGCATTTGTGATCAATAAACTGCCTAGCAATTACCAAAACTTAGGGTTAATTTATATTTTATTCCCAGATGCTAAGTTTATTAACCTGAGTCGAAACTTTCATGCAACCGCATTTTCAGTGTTTACTAATTACTTTGCTGAAAACGAACCCTATTTTTGTGATTTAAATGAATTTACTTTGTACCATCAGCTTTATGAAAAATTGATGAGCCATTGGCAGCAATTTAACCGCTTAGCTATTTATAATTTAAGTTATGAGCAGTTAATTGAAAACCCTAAAGATCAATTAACCGCACTATTGAGTTTTACTGGCTGTGAATTTGAACAGACTTGTTTAGACTTTTACAAAAATAAAAGCGCCGTTACAACGCTCAGTAAACATGCGATTAGGCAGCCTGTAAATAACAAAAGCCTTGATAAATGGCAGCGTTATGAAGCCCCTTTACTTAGTCTGCTCTCGTTGCCTCAAACCAATTAAGCACATCCATAAACTGTTCTTGGCGTGCCTGTGGATGGGTAAGCATATTAATATGGTCGTAATCTACTTTGTGCCCAAAGCGGCGGCCATATATTTGCATTTTTTGCACCCCAGTACCTGACTCATCAATAAACTTTTGAATATCGATAGGCTGTGCCAATGCTTTATCTTTTACTGCCGCAATATGTAACGTTGGAGGAAGCGTGAGATTTGCTAATGTTTTAGCGTAATCAAAGCCATCATCACTGTCTATCCACGGATTTTTCTTAGCCCACTGCATACTTTGATAATGCGACTTTTGAGTTTCATCATCACTGCCCCACTTTAAGCGTTTTGCTGGTAAATAACCGTGTTTTTTCGCCAATATTGGCGCCATAAAATACCAAATTAAATTAGCCTGAAATAACTTTTTAGGGTGGTTATTAAATAGCGAACGCTTTGAACCAAAATAGGCACACGCTTTTACATCGTTTATCAACTCTGGAAAGCGAGCAAACACGCTATTAAGCAACACCCCACCCCAAGAATGAGCAACTAAAAAGTCAGGTTTTTTACTCTCTAACTGTTCAATTTTTTTAATAAATGCCGGAATATCTTCAACAATCGCCTCAGTTTGTCCATACCGTGCTTGCTTACAAATAGCTGGTTTACTTTCACCACGCCCGCGTAAATCAGCTACGTAGCAACAATACCCGTGTTCAGCTAAAAAAGGCGCTAACCCTTTATTGCTATGAGTGTAAAATATTTTGCCATTTTCTACCGCACCATGAATCAATAGCACCACAGGCCCACTTGGCTTCTGGTTGGCGATACGGCGCAAATGCAGTGTTTGATGGTCACCTAATTTAATAAAAACAGACTCTTGAGTAACTGCCAAAGCGAATTCCTTATAATTGTTAACAACTCATCCTACCAGCAATACCTGGTAAGCCAAAGGGAAAATTATGCACTTTTTCTGTCTGTATTTGTTACTATTGGCTTTTATTCCTGTTGTTAAAAAAGCCTCATGAAAGCAAAATCAACTCGTTCTAAATTACATCCACGCAATCAACACAAAAATGGTTACGATTTTAATTTGCTTACCTCGCAAACCCCTTCGTTAACTGCTTTTTTAATTACGACGCCAGCAGGCAATCAAAGTATTGATTTTAGTAATAACTTAGCTGTAAAAACCTTAAATCAGGCGCTATTAAAAAGCCATTACAACATTAACTTTTGGGACATTCCTGAGCACAACTTATGCCCACCTATTCCAGGTAGAGTAGATTATATTCATTACTTAGCTGACTTACTCAGCGAAGATAATCAGCAGGTTATTCCCACTGGCCGACAAATTAAAGTGCTTGATATAGGCACTGGCGCTAACTTAGTTTACCCGCTAACGGGCAATAGCGAATACCAATGGCACTTTACTGGCAGCGACATCGATTTAGCAGCAATAAAAATAGCCAAGCAGCTCGCTCAGTTTAATGATTTAAAAATAACGCTTAAACAACAAAAAAATCCCGAGCATATTTTTAAAGGGGTGGTTAATGCGAAAGATTTGTATCATTTAACGATGTGTAACCCGCCATTTCACGCCAGTGCAGAAGAAGCCAATAAAGGCAGTGAACGTAAATGGAAAAACTTAGGCAAAGCGCCTTCGCAAGCACTTAATTTTGGCGGACAAAGTAATGAGCTGTGGTGTGAAGGTGGTGAGCTGGCCTTTATTTCTACTATGATCAAAGAAAGCAGGGATCACAGTGACCAAGTAATTTGGTTTACCTCGTTGGTTTCTAAAAAAGAAACTCTAGCAGCCTTAGAAGCACAGCTAAAACAACAGCCTATTAGTGAATTTAAAATTGTTGAAATGGCACAAGGACAAAAAGTCAGTCGCTTTATTGCATGGAGCTATTTTGATAAAGCCACCCGAGAACAAATTTGTGAAGAATACATATAACAACCATATGGAGCACTCATGATAGATTTTCGCTCAAACACAGTGACCAAGCCTTGCAATAAAATGCGAGATATTATGTATCACGCCCCAGTTGGCGATGATGTATACGGCGATGATGAAAGCGTTAACCAATTAGAAGCCTATGCTATGTCCAAGATGCACTTTTTTGTAGCTCAGGCACACAAGCAAACCTACTTGCATTAATGGCGCATTGTGAGCGTGGTGATGAGTATATTTGTGGGCAAACTGCTCATAACTACAAGTTTGAGGGCGGTGGCGCTGCCGTTATAGGCTCTATTCAATCACAGCCTATTGAAAATGAAGCCGATGATAGCCACTTTGCGAAAACGCGATTACTGAGCCTTGAAAACACCATAGGTGGCAAAGTACTGGGTATTGATTATTTAATTAAAGCACGTGAATTTGTTGATCAACATAACTTAGCACTGCATTTAGATGGCGCGCGAGCATTTAATGTCGCAGCCGAGCTTAACCTTGACATTAAAGAAATCACCAAACATTTTGATTCAATCTCTATTTATTTATCGAAAGGCTTAGGTGCGCCAGTTGACCCATTATTAGGTTCTGAGCAGTTAATCGCTAAAGCAAGACGCTGGCGAAAAGTGCTTGGCGGCGGTATGCGCCAAGCGGGTATATTAGCTGCTGCGGGGCAATATGCTTTAGAAAATAACACTCAACGTTTAGTCGATGACCACGCTAATGCACGTTATTTAGCAAAGCAGTTAAATAAAATTTCAGGCCTTGAAGTAAATATGAGTAATACCACAAACATGGTTTACGCTACGTTTGATAACAGCATAAACATCACAAAACTAGCAGCAAATTTAAAAGCACAGGACATTGTGTTTAGCCCATGGCTAGCGCATTTTAATCCCAGATTCTAACAGGGTTGAGCGATAATCATCGTCTAGCCCTGCCATTTTCTTTTTTCTCGCCATACTGGCTGTTTTAGTTGTATCTTGTTTAAATAACGCCATGGCTATTTTTCTCATTACGTTAAAAACAAGGGGTCCTTGCTTCTTACGGATTCTTGATTCATCTTCCCTAAAGTTCATATCCAACATCCAATGCATACTTTCAACCTGCCAGTGGCTTCGTACCGCATTAAGAGCTTGCTCCGCACCTAACGCTAACGAACTAATATACCAACGCGTTTCTATCGTGTCTGTACCTGATGATTTATCGTGAACCTCAGCGGTTACTTGAATAACACTCTTTAAGCCAGACCATTGGTAGATTTTATCTAACCAGCTTTTATCAATAAGCAATTGCTGACAAACCCTTGTTTCAATGCGCCCATGCCCTGAGCTTATTTCGGTATGTTTATCATAGTTGCTATTGGTCAATCCTTCGCGCTCACTCTTGTGCCACCAAGCTTCTAATTCACTCTGCATACCTGAATGGTTACCTTTGAGCGCTAGGATATAATCAGCTTTTTGTTTAATTATTTGTTTCGCTATTTCTTGCTGGCAGCCCATAGCATCAAGTGTAATGATGCTATTTTCAATATCTAGCATGGTGAGTAACTCAGGTATGGCTGTGATTTCATTTGTTTTGCTATCAACGGCTGTTTGCCCTAAAACTAACTGGTGTTGGCAGCTCCATGCACTGACGGTATGTAAAGCACTTTTTCTATCTTTGGTTGTAAATGAACGACGTGCAGTTTTTCCATCCATAGCAATAATATCAGCACCCGTGGTTTCAATAAGTGAAGATATCCAAGATTGAAATGCATGCTCTATTTCATCTGATTTTAACCGACAAATGACACGGGCTATGGTGTCGTGTCTTGGAATACCCGCGTTGAAAGCGCCATATCTTTTTAACCAATCAAGTTTTAGATGCCCAAAGTCTTCAATATCCTCCCATCCTTGTGCACCGGAGATTACTGCACTAATGGCTAAAAGGAGAATATCGATAAGCTCATGCTTTTTACAGCGTTCAATGCGAGGATCGGTAATTGAATTAAAGTGTTTCAGAAAAGTAGCGCTCATATTTTACGTGACCAAGGTGATTATTATGCCTTGATCTGATCACTACATATTCTATAAGTTCAATTTATAATGATCTTGCCGTGGTGTTTAGCCCAAGTAAGCAACTTAGGCTAGTAACCCATTTAGGTATTACTAAAGCGGATATAGATACCTTTATTAAAGCCTTAACGGCCCATATTTAACGCCGCTTTGTAATGCTTGCGGCACACCGATTCATAACGATCGTTGCCGCCAATTTCAACTTGATTACCATCGGCAATAGCCTCGCCATTTTCATCGGTACGTAATACGTGATTTGCTTTGCGCCCACAATGACACACCGTTTTAAGCTCAATTAGCTTATCAGCCCAAGCAAGTAAATACTGTGACCCTATAAACAGCTCCCCTCTAAAGTCGTTACGCAATCCGTAACACAATACGGGTATACCTAACTCATCAACCACATCGGTTAACTGCATAACTTGATCTTTAGATAAAAACTGACATTCATCCACCAGCACACAATGACGTTTTTTATCTGCATTAAGAGTTTGAATTAGCTCAAATACATCTTTATCTGCATCATAAATATGCGCATCTGCTTGCAAGCCAATACGTGAGGATACTTTGCCCACTCCTGCTCTATCGTCAATGGCAGCCGTGAGGATCACCGGCTCCATACCGCGCTCTTTATAATTAAACGCTGATTGTAATAAAGTGGTTGATTTACCTGCATTCATTGCAGAGTAGTAAAAGTATAATTGCGCCATGGCCGTGCCTTCAAATAAAAAGTGCGCTTATGCTACCCTAAAGTGCAGAGAATACAAATTTGGAAACGCTATTTTATTTATTTTGCTTCATGCTCTAGTAACCATTGCTTACGCTCTAGGCCACCAGCATAACCAGTTAGCTTTTTATTTGCACCAATGATGCGGTGACACGGCACAATAATGCTGATTGGGTTTTTGCCATTTGCAGCCCCCACCGCCCTCACTGCTTTAGGATTATTTAATTGTATGGCAATATCTTTATAGGTTGCCACTTTAGCAAACGGTACGCTTTGTAATGCCTGCCATACGCTTTGCTGAAATGGCGTGCCGCCAGTATCAAGCTCTAAATCAAACTCAGTACGCGTATGAGCAAAGTACTCATTAAGCTGCGCCACACAAGATAAAACATGCGAATTAGTTACCTTATTTAAAGGCGTACTGATATAACTGGTCGGTGGATAAAACCCCACATAACTAATACCGTTTTCAGTTGCCTGAATAATAATATCGTCAATCGGGCTGGGTAAACTGGTTTGCACTATCATAATTGCTGCCAAAGTTGAAAAGTTAAGTAAGATCGAAATGGTGCACAGTTCGCAGATTCAAAAGAGCTTGCTGCCGCTTGTGCCTTTTTAACGCCTAAATCGCCATTGAGTAAAATATCGGGCTGGCTTTGGCCGCGTAACTTTGCATAATTAACCGTCCATGGGCCAATCCCTTTTAAACTAAGCCATTGATCTAAGTCATCACAATCGGGATTAACGGCACAAAATTCAGCGAGGTTATGCAGGGCATTTTTACGCGCCCGTGGCATTTTAAAGAACGCAAAATCACAGTTTGCTAACACTTCAGGCTCTGGAAAATAGACCTGTTGGTGTTGCTTTTCACCAAGCTGTGTTACTAAATTAGTCACTAGGTTGTGCGCCGCAGTTACACTCACCTGCTGACCTAACACAGCACGAATACCTGCTTCAAAGCTTGACCAAATACCCGGTAGCCTTAAGCCTTTCGTAAGTGGAAATGCATTATTAATGTGTTCGCTTAAATGTGCCTCGATTAGATTTATATCAGCATCTAAATCAAGTACACGGCGAATGTTGTTAATAACTGGCTGTAAATATTGCGTATTATCTATATCAATTTGCACCCGAAAATGATGTTTATCTGCAACAAACTCAGCATCAAAGCGCCCTCTACACGATTTATAAGTAAAAGTACGCCCATAACTGGTTGGCGTTAACCACTCTATTGGCTCTATTACTCGCTTTGCTAAAAACCCATGCAATGCCCGCCAGTTATACGGCGGACGAAAAGGCAAAATTAAGGTGAGCCCAATATTAGTTGGGTGCCTGGCGGTTCTGAGCGCTGAGGGCGCAATATTAAGTTGTTTTAAAAAAGCATCATTAAAACGCCGAACACTTTTAAAGCCTGAGGCAAATGCTATTTCGGTAAGCGATAAGCTGGTTTCTTGAATTAATTTTTTTGCAAAATGACATTGGTTAAATAATCGATATTGCGTGATAGAAATGCCGAAATATTGAGAAAATAATCGCCTTAAATAACGGCTGCTTATTCCTAAACGCGTAGCGAGCTTTTCGCAGTCGTGCTGATTATCATGATCAATTAATTGCTTGGCTCGTAGAGCCGTTGTTTTTGTTCCCTGCCAAGCCGCACTTCCTGGTGCACTATCGGGCCGACAACGAATACAAGGCCTAAACCCTGCTTGCGCTGCAGAGTGCGCAAACTGATAATAGGTTACATTTTTTTCATGCGCAGTGGGCGCGGGGCAAATTGGCCGACAATAAATACCTGTGGTTTTTACCGCTACATAAAAAAGCCCATCAAAACGCGCATCGCGGCTCTGACGCGCTTTTTGCCAATGCTGATTAACCATAAATTGCTCTTATAAGTTATGTAGCGCTTAGCTTAACAAAAACTAGGTATATTACTGGCCATATTCGGTACTAATCTTTGTTTGCAAAATCAATCAATGCCTGACCCGTTAAACGATATATAATCCATTCATTTTGTGGCTCAGCGCCCATGCTATTATAAAAATCAATCGCGGGTTTATTCCAATCAAGTACCACCCATTCAAAGCGACCACAGTCTTTATTGATTGCTCTGTTTGCCAGTTCTTTCATAATGGCTTTACCAGCCCCATTTCCGCGGCTATCTGGGCTCACGTATAAATCTTCTAGGTAGAGGCCATTTTTACCTAACCAAGTCGAGTAGTTGTAAAAATATACAGCAAAACCAATTGGCTCATCATCTTGTAAACATATTAAACTGTGTGCCGTTGCGCCTTCACAAAACAAGGTGTTTAAAATGGCTTGCTCATCGGTTTTAACTGCATCAGGTTCTTTTTCGTAAATAGCAAGCTCATTGATAAAGTGTAGAATTGTTTTTGCATCACTTGGCTTTGCATCGCGAATTTCTATTGCTGTGTTCATTGTTATTGACCTTTAAAAAACTACTTTTATGCCTGGCAAGCATTTAATTTAATATAAAAAGTGCTTAACTAATTATAATAATTTAAGTTATTAATACATTTATTTATACCCTAGCATATCGTTTTACATTCAATGAGTAACGTTCATGAGCTTATTTCAATTTAGCCATTAGGGCATTAAAAAAACAAATTAAAACAATGCTTTTATATATGGCAAAAAGTTGTCATTATGAGTACACAGTAAAGCAATGAGGAAGTTTAACTAAGATGGGTCATGGTCATTCACACAGTCACGTTGATGATAACCAAAGTGATAAACAGCTCACTCTTGCCGTATTTATAAATGTTTTACTGACTGCAGTGCAAGTTGTTGGCGGCGTATTTTCTGGCAGCCTTTCATTAATTGCCGATGCATTACATAACCTAAGTGATGCGGCCTCAATTTTTATCGCCCTCGTTGCTCGAAAAATTGGCAATAAGCAGGCTGATACAACCCACCATTTTGGCTACAAACGCGCTGAAATATTAGCCACACTTTTTAACAGTACAACCTTAATTGTGATTGGCTGTTATTTAGTTTTTGAAGCAATTAGCGGGTATGTAAACCCTCAACCTATCAATGGCTGGATCATTGTGTGGGTTGCTGCAGTAGCGCTATTCATTGATTTAGTCACTGCATTATTAACCTTTAAAGCCGGCGCTAAAAACAACATGAATATAAAGGCGGCGTTTATTCATAATGTGTCTGATGCCATGGCCTCTATTGTGGTTATTATTGCGGGTACTTTAATTATTTTATACCAGTGGTATGTAGTTGATTTAATAGCGACTATATTGATATCAATGTATGTTATTTATCACGGCGTATTATTACTTAAAGCCAGCTGCAGCATTTTAATGCAGGCAGCCCCCATTGGTTTTGACCAGCAACTTATCAGCAAAAAATTACTACAACAGTTTGCTATTACGCAAATAAAATCAATAAAAGCGTGGCAACTGGACGATACTACCACTCACTGTGAAATTGTGATGCAAACAGATACCCCTATTGAGCTTAATGCCATAAAACACTATTTACATGATGAATTTGCAATTGAACACTGCGTAATTGAGTGTTGTTCATCTTAGTTTGATTATACAAAGTGCTTTGTAATTAAAGCTGATCGCATCCTTATTTTTATGCCTTGTGCAACATAATGCAGAAGACCTGCTAACAATAATCCACTATCGGTACGAGTAAAACCTCTATTTTTAACACAACGCTATTTTTAATCTCTATTACCCCCTCTTATTAAATGCAAATAACAACAATTATCATTAACCTTGCGTTTACTTTAAATTACTCTTAATATTGCGCCCATCATTAATACAACTAAAACCATTCAAACGAAGGACCCGCATGTTTAAAACATCTCTGAGCTTAATAGCATTAATAGTCAGTGGCGCCAGTATTGCAGACGAATCAACGACCCAAAGAAATTTAAATCAAACAGAAATGGAGCACGTTATTGTTTCGGGTAGTCGTGTTTTTGAAAGTATTGATGAGGTTCCTGCTTCCATAACTATTATTAGTCAAAAACAAATAGAAGCGCATTTAAAAGTTAATCCAGAATTACAAAGCCTTTTAGCACAAATGGTTCCCGGCCTTGCTCCAGATACTGGAAGCTCAAGTAATTCAGGACAAACTTTACGCGGGCGGGCCCCACTGATCATGATTGATGGCGTGCCACAGTCAACACCATTGCGTAACGGATCATTAGGGGTGAAAACCTTAGATCCAAGCGCAATAGGTCGAATAGAGGTCATTAAAGGGGCAACGTCGATTTATGGTAACGGCGCATCAGGCGGAATTATTAACTATATTACCAAACAAGCACAAAGCGATGGGCAAACCCAAGGTAAAATAAGCTTATCGAGTCGTTTTAGTGCGGTAAAACTTGAAGAAAGCGCAGGCGCAAGGGTATCTGCAGCATTTAATGGTCGTGCAGATAAATTTAGCTACTTAGTAACTGCAAGTTACGAAGAAAACGGTGTACAACGCGATTCGCAGGGCGATATTCTCGGTTTACAATATGGTTTATCTGATGCCGTTACACAAAATTACTTCACTAAACTTGGCTATGACTTTGATGATGAAAAGCAACTCCAATTTAGTTATAACTACTTCAGCTCACAACAAAAAACCGACTTAGGCGATGTTGTTGGTGATATGAGCCTAGGAGAAAAAACCTACGCGATTCATGTGCCGTCAGAATTACAAAA
The DNA here is from genome assembly GCF_005886135.1 of Pseudoalteromonas sp. S4741. Classification (NCBI taxonomy): domain Bacteria; kingdom Pseudomonadati; phylum Pseudomonadota; class Gammaproteobacteria; order Alteromonadales; family Pseudoalteromonadaceae; genus Pseudoalteromonas; species Pseudoalteromonas sp. S4741. The sequence goes on from NZ_PNCN01000058.1 coordinate 29,705, forward strand.
GCAAGGTAAACCACAAGGGCCAGAAGGCAACAAAAATATAACCTTAAAATACACTGACTACGCACTGCTTGAAAACACACAAATGACGTTAGACCTCTATACGCAAGATATAGAAAATGTGTTTTTCTTTTCTCCAAACCTTGCCAATCCTGATGAGAATTATCAAGGTGGTCAATCCGTTATAAGTTCAGAAAAAAAAGGCGCCAGAGCAACTTTTAATACCCAGGTTGACTTTGACTCAGTTGAAGCATCATTTATTTACGGAATTGATGCGTTAAATGATGTGACTGCACAACCGCTAGTTGATGGCCGGGTTTGGGTGCCAGAAATGGACATGAAAAGTGTCGCGGGCTTTTTACAAACTAAGTGGGTCATCGCTAATGACTTAATAATAAAGGCCGGTGTACGCAAAGAAAATATTGACCTTAGTGTAGACGATTATCGCACGCTCAAATTATGTAAAACGGCCACGCAATGCTCTGTACCAATTAACGTAAAAGGCGACACGGTTGATTACAATGCTACAACCTATAACGTGGGTATTAAATACAATCTAGATGAAAAATTCAGCCCCTTTTTAAACTACTCACAGGGATCTGATATATCAGATATTGGCCGCCTACTTCGCTCTGCCACAGTAAATGATATAGGCCTTATTCAAACACAAGCTTCAATTATCGATAATTATGAAATTGGTTTTAATTCTCAATTCGATGCAGTTCGTTTAGAAGTCGCAGCATATCGAAGCACCTCTGAGCTTGGTACTACAAACAAATTTAATGAAGTAACCGGTGTTTATGAACCGGTTAGAGCACCTCAAGAAATTTGGGGTTATGAAGCCTTAGTAGACTACACCATAAATCCATCTCTTAAATTACTGGCAACGTATAGTTATGTAGAAGGTAAAAATACTGAAGCAGATATATATTTGGGCTCTAAGCAAATCAGCCCACCAAAAGCTACAGCCAACCTTAACTGGCAACCTACGAATACCCTGTCACTAACATTAAGTTACTTGTATGTGGGAGATAGAAAACGCTTTGAGCCTAATGATAATGGTAAATATGTTGGCGATCAGGGGCCTGTCGATAACTACACTGTGTTTAATTTAAGTGGTCAGTATCAGTTTGCAGATAGTTGGCAAGGTTTTATCGGGGTAGAAAACTTATTTAACCAAGATTACTTCCCTGCCCGTGCACAATCTTACACCTATGGTGGATACAACATTAAAGGTTTAGGTACCACGGCCACAGTGGGTGTTACTTATCAATTTTAATCACTTACGCGTTCATACTTTTACAGTATGAACGCGCTTATACCCTCAACTAACTTGCTGATCTAAAATACAAATAACAACCTGTCCATTTATCAACCAGCAATGCAAACTTAAACGAGAATCAAACTCAATATTAACCATATGATTTATAAGTAAATTACTTGCAATTCTGTGCCTATATACTAGACTAGCCACAATTAGAATTTTTAGGATAAGCGCTATGAAAGGTAATCAAAAAGTAATCGACGCCTTCAATACATTGTTAGCTAACGAATTAGCTGCTATTGACCAGTATTTTATTCATTCTCGTATGTACGACGATTGGGGCCTAAACAAACTTTATGAGCGTCTTAACCATGAAATGGAAGAAGAAAAAGACCACGCTGACTGGCTAATCAAGCGTATTCTTTTTTTAGAAGGCGTACCAAACATGACTAAACGTCGTGATCTGTTAATTGGTGACGATGTAAAAAGCATGATGCAAAACGACTTAACCTTAGAACTTGAAGTGGTTGAGTGTGTTAAAGAGGTTATTGCTATCTGTGAACAACAGCAAGATTATCAATCTCGTGAAATTTTAGAAAAGCTATTATTTGATACCGAAGAAGATCACGTTTACTGGTTAGAGCAACAACTGGGTCTGATTGACAAAATTGGCACTCAAAACTATCACCAAGCTCAAATGGGCGAATAAGGACTTATATTATGAAAGGCGATAAAGACGTTATTGCAGCACTAAATAAAGTACTTGCTAATGAGCTTGTGGGTATTAACCAATACTTTTTACATGCACGCATGTTTAAAGATTTTGGTTTTAGTAAACTAGACAAAGCTGATTACAAAGTATCGATACAAAAAATGAAAAACGCCGATCGTTTAATTGAGCGTATTTTATTTTTAGAAGGCCTGCCTAACCTTCAAGACTTAGGACGCTTACGCATTGGTGAAAACAGCGAAGAAATGATTGCCGCTAACATGAGCTTTGAACTTGATACAGTAGACGAGCTTCGTGCTGCCATTAAACTAGCTGAAAGTAAAAAAGATTACATTAGCCGTGAAGCGCTCGACAACATTTTAAATGAGCAAGAAGAACAAATTGATTGGCTAGAAACACAGCAACTACTGATTAAAAATACTGGGCTTGAAAACTACTTACAATCGCAACTGTAAATTAAAGTTATAAATACAAAAAAAGCAGCTAAAGCTGCTTTTTTTATGTTTAATTTTTAAATGTTAAACCAATTCGTTTAGATAGGGGCAATTATATAGACTACTATTAAGCCACTTGATCGGTGATATCTGCTATTTGAATCAGTTTACGATTGAGGATCTTTTTAGTACAGCAACAACACTTACCGCATTGGCTGCCCACTTTAAGCTCTTTAGTTAGCTCGCGCATGGTAGTAGCACCATCGTCGATGGTTTGCTCAATTTTTTTATCGGTCACACCGTGACAAAGACAAACATACATGAATACAAACAACTCTCAATTTCATTTAGTGGGTTTATATTAATCTAAACGAAAATAGTTATCAATTGGTTTTTGATCAAAAATTAAATTTTATTTTTTAATCTTGATCAGTGCCACTTAAATTGAGATTTATTAACTAAAATCTCACCTTGAACTTAGGTAGGATTAAGTAAATAGTTGGATGATTAAAATGAATTACATTAAGCCTGTTGGGTGGCGCCTTAGGCTTAACCAACCTATAGGTCGAATAAGTGGCGAAGCCACTCTATACCGACTATCACTGAGTGCCATAAGCAGACATTGGTAACGCCCACCACAGCCTCTTGTTAGGCATTCGTGATAACAAACTCGTGGTAGCCTTCTGTTTCAGGAGGGTCAACTTTATCAACACGCAAACATTTAATTTAGCAAACAAACTATTCCAAAATAGTGTCCATTTTATACCTATTTCCTTATCTGTGGTCCGGCATTAGCTTTCATTAAAGGATGAAGATTCGCCAGTAGTTATCTTTAAAAAATATCATGTTATAAACGAAACTACTCAAAAATAACAACAAAATAAATTTTAAGAATGGATTGAAAAAACGCCAATACGCTAATAGCCATACGGATAAAACTTCACGTCAAACAAAGAAACCCGACTGACTGCTTATCGCCAAACAGCCGAGGTTCGGCTCAGTGCCAATTTCAATCATGCGGTATAACTCGTTTCTGCCTAAAACGCTTTAGGGTAAATACTTTATAGGTGCCTTTGAGCTAATTTATACGTTCACTTATTATAGAAAAGCAGTAGTTTTGTGTCACAATACAACCATTAAGCTAAAAGCTTATTACCATCATGGAGTGGTTAACTATCCCTGACGGATGAGTGCCATAGGATAGTTATTAAATCAGCTATATGCTTATTTAGTTGCTGTTGTTGGTAACTTTGTTGAGAAAAGCCCAGCCAGTGCAATAAATACAAACGATATCGCTAAACAAGCCGCTAATCCGTATAGCTGGAAAATCCAGCCTGACAATACTGTACCAATCAAACGCCCCATCGCATTAGCCATATAGTAAAAGCCAACATCGAGAGAAACACCGTCGGCATCGGCCATGCTAACAATCAAATAACTGTGCAGCGATGAATTAATAGCGAACAGTACACCAAACAACATTAAACCAGCAATGAGCACTGTTTTTACTTGCCAATTAAAATACAGGGATAAGGCTATACCTAATGTAACCAGTGCCAGTAAACTCGCCCATTTGGTTGTTTCTATAGCAGGCGAAAACCCTTCTTTGAGATTCATTACCTTAGGTGCGATAGATTGTACGAAACCGTAACCAATCACCCATAGTGCCAAGAAGCCGCCTACCGTCCAATGATCCCAATTAAAGGCTTGCGACAAAAATACGGGCAGTGCAACCACAAACCAGACATCACGGGCACCAAATAAGAATAGTCGTGCAGCCGACAAAAGGTTAATTGAACGACTTTTTGAGAATATATCGGTGAACTTAGGTTTGCTCTTCGCTTTTCCTAAATCACTTTTTAAAGCGTAAAGGCTGTAACACCATACAAGTGCTAAACCACCCGTCATCAGCAGCATTGCACCTTTAAACGATAATAAGGTTAACAGTAAACCACCTAAGAAAAAGCCCACACCTTTTAAAGCATTTTTAGAGCCTGTTAATATTGCCACCCATTTGAAAAGCGTGCCTTCTTGCCCACCGGTAACCAACGACTTGATAGCACTTTTAGCACTCATTTTATTTAAGTCTTTGGCAATACCAGAAAGCGCTTGGGCAATCATCACATATACAACTGTTAACCATTCAGAGGGAACAGCTAGCATGAGCAAGGCAACAATTTGAATAGCCAAACCAATGTTCATGGTTTTATTTAGCCCTAAACGAGCACCTAAGAAGCCGCCAATCAAGTTGGTTACAACGCCAAAGATTTCATAAAACAAAAACAGCATAGCAATACTAAGCGGGCTATAACCTAACGCATGGAAATGAAGCACTACTAACATACGTAGTGCGCCATCCGTTAAGGTAAATGCCCAATAATTGCCTGTGACCACGAGGTATTGTTTAATATCGTCTGATAATGATGCCAAGCGCTTCATAGTGTCACTTTACCCTTTTATTGATAGACCCACTTTACGAGTAAGCTCAGCTGTTCTATTGGCGTATCCCCACTCGTTGTCATACCATGTATACAGTTTAACCTGAGTGGTGTTGACGACCATTGTTGATAGCGCATCGATAATGCTTGAACGCGGGTCAGTTTTATAATCAATTGACACTAGCGGCTTTTCTTCATAGCCCAAAATACCTTTTAACTCGCCTTCAGCCGCTTCTTTCAGCCAAGCGTTAATTTCAGCTTCAGTTGTTGGACGTTCCACTTCAAATACACAATCAGTTATTGATGCATTTGCCAGTGGTACGCGAACGGCATGACCATTTAGCTTGCCTTTTAGTTCAGGGAAAATATGGGTAATAGCCGTTGCTGAGCCTGTAGTGGTTGGAATAAGGCTCATGCCACAGGCACGCGCTCTACGTAAATCTTTATGCGGTGCATCTAAAATCGTTTGAGTATTAGTTATATCGTGGATGGTTGTCATTGAACCATGTTTGATACCGATTTTATCCTGTAATACTTTTATCACTGGTGCTAAGCAATTTGTGGTGCAAGACGCAGCTGTTACAATGGCATGTTGTTCAGCATTATAAAGGTGGTCGTTAACCCCCATCACCACATTGAGTACGCCTTCTTCTTTCACTGGTGCAGTGACCACTACTTTGTTAACACCCTGATCTAAGTAGGCTTGCAGCAGATCGATTTTTTTCATTTTACCTGATGCTTCAATGACGACATCACATTCAGACCAATCCGTATCATTAATTACTTTATTTTGAGTGACCCGAATAGCTTGACCGTTGATTATCACATTGTTGTCATCATTAGATACATCATGTGACCAAGTGCCATGCACTGAATCGTATTTTAATAGGTGTGCCAGTGTTTCTGCGTTGCCAGCAGGATCGTTGATTTGCACAAACTCAATGTTTTGCCAACCAAAGGCTGCTCTAAGCGTTAATCGGCCCATGCGGCCAAAACCGTTAATACCAATTTTAATTGTCATGGTTAAACTCCTACTTTTTGATATTCATTAAAAAATGAAAGTTGCACAGGGTTAGAAAGCGCCTTAGGGCGTACTTTCTGTACTTGATTAATAATACTTGTCTTGTTGTAACCTAGCTCATACATCAGTATGCCAATCACTAAGCCCGTGCGACCTGAACCGCCTTTACAGTGCACAGCTATCGTGCCCTGATTACGCAAAATAACTAACACATCATCAAGGTGAGATCTGAACGCCGTTGCAAAGTCATCACTAGGCGCATCATCATCTAAAATAGGTAACTGAAACCATTTTATGCCTTGTTCGTTACAAACTTGAGGAAGTGTTTCGGCCTCGTTTTTCTTTATTTCTATATCATACATTAAAGTGACAATCGCTTGCGCTCCTGCACCTTTCAATTGCTTTACTGATGTCGTTAAGTCTACGTCTTTCGTTCCTGGGCATGGCGTGAAAATAAAGCTAGCGCCGTTATCAAGTGTCAGTTTGTCAAATGGGTGAGTTTGCATAAAGATCCTCTAATTATTAGTTAAACCAATGTTTTGTTCTGTTAACTATGGCAACAAGAGATAGCATCACAGGCACCTCTACAAGTACACCAACGACTGTAGCCAGTGCTGCACCGGAATGGAGGCCAAAAAGAGAAATAGCTACAGCTACAGCTAACTCAAAGAAATTTGATGTACCAATTAAGCACGATGGAGCTGCAATGTTATGTTTAAGCTTGATTTTTAGCGCAATAAAATAGGCAATGATGAAAATGCCATAAGTTTGAATAACCAGCGGAATCGCGATTAGCAAAATATTGAGTGGTTGCTCTAAAATAGTGTTAGCTTGAAAGCCGAACAACAGCATAACTGTGGCTAGTAAACCAATGACAGAAAATGGTTTTAACTTTTCTAACAAGGTTGTGATAGTTGTTTCATCACGACCTGAGGCATTTAGGTGCTTTCTGGTCAATATCCCTGCAATTAAAGGCAGTAATACGTACAACACAACAGAGGTAAACAAAGTTCCCCACGGCACATGAATATCCGATACCCCCAGCAGTAATCCTGCAAGTGGGGCGAAAGCAAAAATCATGATAATGTCGTTAACCGATACCTGAACCAAGGTGTAGTTTGCGTCACCTTTAGTAAGTTGGGACCAGACAAATACCATTGCTGTACATGGCGCTACGCCAAGTAAAATCATTCCTGCGATGTATTCTTGCGCGGTTTCTGGCGAAACAAAATCGGCAAACAATCCTTCGAAGAAAAGCCAACCCAATGCAGCCATAGAAAATGGTTTGATAAGCCAGTTAATCACTAAAGTTAACACCAGTCCTTGTGGATTTTTACCCACCTCTTTAATTGTTGAGAAATCTATTTGTACCATCATTGGGTAGATCATTACCCAAATGAAGATTGCAACGACGATATTAACATGCGCCACTTCGAGCTCTGCGATTGCTTCAAAAAACGGCGGGGAAATAACCCCCAATGAGACACCTGCAGCAATTGATATAGCGACCCAAACAGATAAATAGCGTTCAAAAATTCCCATAACAATACTCCCTAGTTACAGCAGCTTGCTACACGCGTGGGACGATCACCCATCGCATTTAATCTGGCTAGCTCTTGTTCAATGAAAATGGGATCATTCACTACCGTTGATGTAATAGTTTGCTTCATCCACTCTGGTAGTGTTGGATTTATCGAATAAAAAACCCATTGCTGGTGTTTTCTATCGGATAAAATGCCCGTTTTTCTGAGTTGTGCTAAGTGACGAGAAACTTTAGGTTGGCTCTCTTCACTCAGAGCAGTCATTAGCTCACAAACACATGCTTCACCCTCAACAGCAATAATTAATAGACTTTTCAAACGAATATCATCAGCTAGCGCTTTGTAAAAAGTAGTTGGTGTGATTGGCGCTAGTTTTTGCTTTTCTTTTGTTAGCAAAAACACTTTGAGCCGTTCATTTAGCTCTTGTAGTGTTTTTTCAAACGGATTGGCTTCTTTGCGGGAGCGAGGCTCAGGAAAATCCCATGCAAGGCAATTAGTGCCATTAACTCGGCTATCGCACTCTTTTGCCGCTTTATCACACAGGGTAATAACAAAATCAAAATGGATATTGCTAACTTCATCAAGGTGTTTTGAGCGTAAACCATCGGTACGCAACCCAAAGTGTTCAATAGCTGACAGCGTTCGGCTGTCCACATTATTTGGCTCAGTACCAGCACTGTAAACCTCGTACTCACCTTGACCATGATGTTTTAACAACGCCTCGGCCATGATAGATCTAGCCGAGTTTTCAGTGCATAAAAATAGAACTTTCATAACTACTCCATAACAAATTAGTTATATAATAAATTAATTATACAGTAAGTGCGATAGTAATCATTAAAAAAGAAATTAATAGGAATATTGTTTGAACGATACTGTCAGTCTGTGCTCAATCATTTTTTCATTAAAGTTTAATGAAAGCCTTCTTTGAGTAAGTTTTTCATTATTAAATTGATGCTTAGAAACTCTGTTGGGTGGCGCCTTCGGCTTAACCAACCTCCCTTTTGACGTAGGTCAGATAAGTAGCGAAGCCATGCGATCCATAATCACCTTGGCAATGAGAGTTCGCGAAAAATACTAGAATACGAAACACCTGCGCAGCGATTTAAGCTGTGTGTTGCATAGAATGGTTTAACTCACAGCGCTAAGCGGAACTTCAATCAAAACATAACTTGCTTGGCGTCTTGCAAACAATGGGAAGGTTAGTAGCAGGGATTGATAGTTTATACGACGATCGTGTCGTACCACTTAAGCAAATTAAACATGTGTCTGATGATTACGCTGTAAATATTGTTGACTTACTTCACAAGTATCGTGCTGAGTCTATTACCAAATCAGCGCTTTTAGCGAATATTAATGATGCTAGAAATACGGCTGATAATGAATGGAAAGCCTACCTGAGCACACAGCTAACAGCTGAAGAAAAGCGCTTAGTAGATAATGTTGAAAGTAAACTACAGCCTGTGCTTACGCACTTGAAAAATTTAATTGTAAGTATTAATAGTGGTGAGTTTTTATTAATCCCACAAAAGCAATTTGTTTATGAGCTTTACCAATTATTTGATCCGCTGAGTGCCAGCTACCAAGCTTTAATTGATTTACAACTTAAAGAAGCAAGTGATTTTAAAGTTAAAGCTGATGAGAATTATCAATTTATAAAATTGATAATGAGTGTGATAATCGCGATATTGATTTTACTGTTACTGATTGTTGCTTACTTTATTTATTCTTCGATACAAAACCCATTAATGTCATTACGCGATACCATAACGCACATTGCGACCAATGCTGATTTAACAGCTAGTGCTGAGGTTCAAGGTAAGAATGAGATTGCAGATACCGCATCTAACTTTAATGATATGCTACTTCGGATCCAAGGTTTAGTAAAAGATATGGCAGGCGCAACACTGACACTTGCCTCTGCAGCTGAAGAAATGAACTCTATTAGTATTCAGGTTGCCAGTTCAGCAACGCAGCAAGAGCTGGCGATTCTGGTCGTGGTTTTGCCGTTGTAGCCGATGAAGTAAGGCAACTTGCCCACAATAATCTAAAGGCAACCGCTAGCATTAATGAAATGATCACTAAACTACAAGGCATGGCTCAGCAAGCTGTTAATGCCATGGGTAACGCTGAAAGCAGCGCTAAAGAGAGTGTTGACCATGCTAATTATTCTTCGCAGGTGCTCAGCGAAATTAACCGTGAAGTTACTGAAATTGCAGATATGAATACTCAAATATCAACCGCAACACAGGAGCAAAAAATGGTCGCAAATGAACTAAGCAGTAATATTAATGAGTTTAGTGCGAGTATCACGTCGGTTAGCGAAAACTCACAGCAAAATGCACAGGCATCGCAGGAACTCGCACAGCTTGCGGCAATGCTACAAGGGCAAGTTAATGTCTTTAAAGTTTAGGTACTTTCATTTTGCCGCATATTGCAGCTGATACCTAAATGAAAACATCATTTGCCATCATTCAATCATTTACAATGAGTAAATGATGGCATGCTTGTTACTTTAAGCACTAGTTTGATTTGACAATATATTGATCCAATCACTGGGGTTTGAGAGTATAAACTGATACGAGCTGCCATCTTGCGTGAAAACCTCTATCGCATCAGCTGTTATTGGAACAAGGCCTGCGCCTTTGCCTTTACATTCAACCACTTTTAAAATTGTATCACGGGCAATTGTATATGGTTCTAACCCTAATTTTTCATTAAAAGGTTCAAAATTTAAGTCGGTTTGCGTAATCCAAAACTTTCCGTCCGCTTTCATAACTCCATTTTGAATGGTTGCCATTGTTGATTTAACGACCGTTGATTGCATATTTAAATTCCTTTACACGTTCATATAATTTCAAATTGTTCAACTTCCTTCTGTTTATTATTACAGCTAACTTGATAGCCAAAAGCAAGTTTATTTGTGCACTAACGCCATAAAGCCACCTTTTAAATTTAAAAGTTACCCGCATATATTTACCTGCTTTAAATTTTGTGGAATAATCGCTTCCCTCTTAGGGGAGTAGCCCGCTCAGTAATGAGTAAACTTATCAACATAATTGCATCTCATATGCATGGTAAGTTTGTAATGTTGTAGCAAGCGTTATCGGCGAGACCTAGGTAGACACTATCCTCATGGCGGGAGATAGCTGTTTGCCTTGGTTTAGTATTCCCGCCTGAAGATTATATTAATGGATATTTTTTTAACCTCTACCGTCACTGTTGCCCTTGCTGAAATAGGCGATAAAACCCAGCTTTTATCTTTACTATTAGCTGCTCGCTTTCATAATAAAATTGCACTTATTTTAGGCATTCTCGCTGCTACTATTATTAATCATGGTTTATCTGCATGGTTTGGTGATTGGCTAAGCGGGAACTTTGCCGTCGAATACTTACCTTGGATAGTCAATATAAGCTTTATTGTGGTAGGGCTGTGGCTACTTATTCCAGATAAAGATGAAGAAGTGAGCCATAAATACGACCGCTATGGTGCATTTTTAGTGGCCTTAATCTTATTTTTTATTGCTGAAATTGGGGACAAAACACAAATTGCAACCGTGTTGCTCGGTGCACAATATCAATCAGTACTTTGGGTTACGGTGGGTACTACAGTAGGCATGTTAATTGCCAATGTCCCTGTTATTTATGCCGGTAAGGCGTTACTAAAAAGAATTCCATTAAATACCGTAAGAGCGATAGCAGCCAGTGTTTTTGTACTGTTGGGTATTTATGGTTTAGTGGCTATATAATGATTAAATAACGTTTAAATCACTCTTTAATCGTTAAACAATAAAAAGCGCTTACCTACTTTTATACAAGTTAGTTGTAAGCGCTTTTTATGTAAGGGTATATGATTTAGGCGTTATTTACACAATAGCAGCCTTTTGTATCCGCTATTAATAATGATGAGTTAAATCCGGCCTGTAAATTACTAATAACGGTTTCCACAAAGCCACTACCTTGAGAGCATGCCAGCCCTTCAGATAAAGGCCCTGCATAAACAAACTCACCATTTTTATCAATTAAAACGGCGGCAGGTGTGGCAGGGATCACTGACTTTAACTCATTATTTAATACAAAATTTTGCACTTCAACGCCTTGGTTTGTAGCAAAGCGTTGCAGGGCTGATAAATGAGGCTGTGCTTGAATTGTACAGCCGCAATTTTCTTGCGTAATAATCACAAGTTGAGCACTGTCTTTGTTTTGCCACAGTACTTGGTTTTTAAATTGCGAAAACCAGTTTTGTTGTTTAAGCATATTACCCTCATCAAAGGGCTTTAGCTGCCCTAGCTGAAAGTAAACAAGTGCCGACACAACAAAAGCAAGCCATATACAAATTAAGCTAATGGTGAAATAACGAGACTTACTTAAATTTTGCAATACTTTGCTCTAATACATCAATACTTACGTCTATCAGCTGTACTTTAGCCGTTAACTGCTCAACTATTTTAGTCTCTTGATACTGATTTTGGCGCATTTGATCTGTACTCATTGCTATTTGCTCTGTATTTCCAGCCTGCTCGGCAACCACTTGAGCGACTGAGTTAGTACTGGCAGATACCGCTTGAATTTGATCACTCATTGACGAAATTTTTTCTTTCATCGTTGCGCTTATTTTTGTTAAATCAACCACAAATTCTACACATTGATTCATAGATTGAGTTGACGTGCGACTATTATTTACCAGATCAGTAAGCGTAGACGCTATTTTGGTTGTTGTTGCTTGGCTGCTATTTGCAAGCGAGCGTACTTCATCGGCAACAACAGCAAACCCTCTGCCATGCTCCCCCGCTCGTGCGGCCTCTATTGCAGCATTAAGGGCTAATAAATTAGTTTGGTCGGCTATGCCTGAAATCTCATTGAGTAAGCTAGTAATAACATCGCCAGCGGCCACTAAATGGCTTAACTGCTCTTCAGTATTTGTTAACAAGGTGAGTAGCTCGGTGCTTTTTCTGTCGGTTTGTGATACTTCTTCCAGCGCAACATTGGCTGATTCAGTAATACTATTAACTTGTTGTTTTAAAGTATCGCTTTCTTGTTCAACTAACTTAAAACCATGCGCAACTTGTGAGCCTGAATTAGCAATATCATCTGTTTGCGCGTTTCGTTGCTGCGCGCTATTGGCTAACTCATCATGAACATGAATAAGTTCTTTAGAGTTATTTTTTAAAGAGTCAGACTGTACTTGAACTTGCTTAATCACATCTGATAAGTACCCAAGTAAAGTATTAAAACCAACTACCGCTTTGCTTGTTGTGTCATCTGCTCGCATAGAAAGCTTAACTTGATTTGGATCTTGCATTATTTGCTCTGTGGCATAGCTTAACGATAAACCCGCACGGCGTTCAAGCTGCAGTGTTTTAGCAATAAAACCGGCCACAAGCGCTTCCACAATGGCATACGCTGCGTGAATAAGCACAGTTGAAAAAGCGAGTCGGTCTGGATCAAATACGTAAAAACCAGTATTTTGTGTTTGCAGGTAGTAAAAAGATAAATGGTGTATAGCTACAAACACAATAGCGGTAATAAACACTCGCCACTGTATGAACATTATTAGCATGGCTAAGAAAATGAATATTTCGAAATGCACTTCAATAAGGCCATAGGCTTGTTGAATATGTAAAAATGAAAACATCATAATTGCAGCCGCAACAACATGCGGGGTCATTTTGCTATCAGGTTGGGTTTTTAAAAGCCAAATGGGGAGCAAACATAACGGTAAGCCGACAAGAAATGCTTCTGTCAGGGTGCCAAAATAAAGACCAATACCTATAGACTCAATAAACAAAAGACTAAAAATAATTGTAAATAACCGACTTACACTAGACATAAAAACCTTAAATTAATTGTGTACAAATCATTTGATTTAAAACCGTTTTTAATGCGCTACTTAACAATTGGTAGTATTTGTTTAAAGGTAGACGTCCCTGCTTTTGTTGTCCATTGAAATATGATGGTCTCTACGCAAGACACTATAGCACCGGCTTGACGAAGCTGTTCTAGTGCAATAGCTTTGTGCTCTGTGTTTCTTGATGCTACTGCATCAGCTGCCACAGTGACCGCATAACCCTGCTGCAATAAATCTAAGCATGTTTGTAACACACAAACGTGCGCTTCAGTGCCAATAACAACTATGTGCGGACGCTTTAACTGCGCAAGAGTATCTAAAAACCCCTCTTGCACACAGGCACTAAAGTTAATTTTTTCAAAATAGTGTGCATTAGGTAACGCAGATTTTATTTTCTCATCACTTTCACCTAGTCCTTTTTTATAATGTTCTGTAATTATTGAAGGAATTTGATGAATAGCACTTGCTTTTGCTAACTGCAGAGCACAATCTAGCGTGTCGTTAAACGAAGCAATCGCTGGTGCTAACTTACTTTGTAAGTCGATAACTAAAAGTAAACTGTGCTCTGCTTTAATATTTCCTGCGTAATTCATACTATGTCCTTACGTTATAATCAAATTAACCTTGTAACACACCAACAAAAACATAACAAACAGTTTACACTTAATGCTTTTTTGTAATGTTTGAATTAAACTCAAGTTATATTACGCCAATATTTAATACCAACCTTGTTCGTTGTAAGGGTAAGTGCTTTTGAGTAAGTTTTTCTTTATTGTTTATATGTTTTTATTTGTTTGCTCGCAGCATAGCTTTGCTTCACAAACTTATTCAGAACAATTACAACGTATCACTAACAACGAACAATTGTCGCAAAGCTTTATAGTGAAATCACTCCAAGATGACATCGGCTATGTATGGATTGCTACAACTGAAGGTTTATACCGATTCGACGGATACCAAGTCACGCCTTACGAGAGCGAATTGGGTTTAAAAAATAACTACATTAATAGTATTTATAAAGCAATTGACGGCCAAATTCTGGTTAATACTCAACTTGCAGGAAGTTATTTGATTAACCCTAATACCTTGCAAGCAGAGCTAATATATTCAGGGCACTTAAACCAAAATCAAGAAAAGTTCTTTCCTGTTGAGGCTGTTGCTGAACAACCGGCGCATTTTTATTTTTCTATTGATTCGCACATCTACCGATATGGTAAAACATCAAAAGATCTAACACTCATCTCATCTTTGCCCGATGAAAATATGTTTATTAGAGCATTATCATTATACCAAAACACATTGTATATTGGTGCCGATCAGGGGCTATATGTTTATAACTTTGCCAATAACGACCTACAACAAATAACACTTAACGACATTCAAGAAGTTACAAACGATAGCAACAATGTTAAATTTTTATCCATAGATGATGAGCTCGGTTTGCTAATTGGTACGGTTGAAGGAATGTATCGGATTGCTTTTGATGAAATTAAAAATATAAACCCTTCAGCATTAACAACTTTGATAAGTGACTATAATATTTGGGATTATATAAACACACCGTATGGTGAGTTTATTGCCACAGAAAGTGGGTTATTTGAATTCGATAGAAAAAACACAAGCATTAGCCCTATTTTAAACTTCAAAGATAGTAACTACAACGTAACAGAGAACACGATAAACGATATTATGTTTGATGAATCAGGCTTACTTTGGTTAGGCTCTAGAACACATGGAATATTTACTTGGGCAGCACAAACAAAAAAGTTTAAAAAAATAACCTTACCTGAAAATAATATTGTAAACACTATTTACCAAGATAATAGTAAATTACTGTGGATAGGCACTGACGATGGGCTTGTTCAGTATAACTTAGAAACCCAAAAGAGTGACTTATATCTACAATCTAAAGATAGCAAAGCGGTTTATGGCCTATCGGCTATAGGTGATATTTTCCCTGCATATGGCAAAGGCGATAACTACCTATGGCTAGCAACTTTTTCCGGGCTCGATCTCTTTAATAAAGAAACAACAACATTTGAAAAAAACAAATACATTACTCAGTACAAGTTAAATACCAACTATACGTTCGGCATTGCACAAGTTGCACCCGATACTTTTGCTTATATAAACAATGATAACTTTTATATATTTAATGGTAACACAGGCGAAAACCGAGTTATTAATGGACTAAAAGATCAGGTATTGCCCATACTTGCATATACGTTTCATACCCCCTCTGAGGCTTTCCCTGGCGAATTACTGTTAAGTACCTCTGACACGCTTTATCGATACAACGAAGAAACAGCGACTTTAATTACTATTTTTAAATCTAAAACAGCAAAAAACAATCTTTACAATACAGTAGAGAATTATTATTACGATGCTCAGCGAGAGCTGCTGTGGTTAGCCACCACCCAAGAAGGCTTAATTGCAGTAAACGCTAAAACATATCAGCAAGTGCATGTATTTGATAAACACAACTCATTAAATACTAACTCTATTTTTAAACTTATTGCAGATAATAAAGACTTTTTATGGATAAGTACTGATAACGGTCTTTATCAACTTAATTTAGATACGCTTAACATCACCACGTACACAATAAAAGATGGCTTAAGTAACAATCAATTTACAGCACTAGCAGCATTAAGGTTACACAACAACGAGTTAGCGTTTGGTAACCGTAGCGGCGTGCTAATGTTTGACCCAGAACAGTTTGATAATGAACAGCGAAAAATCAATAATAACTTAGCAATTACTAATATTAGTTTGTTTTCACAAGCCCTTAATTACTCCCCTTCAAAATACAGCACTGATCCATTAATGCTTAAGCACGACGATATGGGCTTAACGGTTCGGTTTTCAAATTTTGACTATAAAAATATTAATAAAACCTACTACAAAGTTGAGCTTACAGGCCCTTCATCTTTGAGCTACAACGATTTAAAATCTAACCAGGTGTTTTTTACTAAATTACAACCTGGTGATTATATTTTGTCTGTGTCTACTCAACAGCGAAATGGAGTGATCACAAGTGACCCCATTCAGTTAAAATTTAGTGTAGCTTACGCCCCTTGGCAGTCTCCTATTGCATATACTTTATATTTTATTGCTATTGTTGTTATTTTGTTTTTATTTTTCTGGCAATACCGAAGCCGTAAAATTGCAATTGAACAAGCTCACCGCGCCGCTGTGCACTCTAAAACACAAACTGAGCTGGCACTAAAAAGTAATAAAAGCGGTGTATGGAACTATAGCTTTGCAGATAACTCCGTAAATACAGATAGATGCGCAGAGCTTGGCTACGAGAACTTACCTGAACGCATCGATATAAGTAGTTTTTTTAATATTATGCATCCTGATGAGCGTCGCAGGCTACAAAGTAAATGGAATACTTTTACAAACCAAACAAAGCAAAAACACTGGCAAGCTACTTATCGTTTACGGCACAAGGATGGGCACTGGTTATGGTTTCATGATTTGGGGCAAACTATTCATAATGAAGACACTAAAGAGCCTCTTTATGTGTCGGGTATTTTTACTAATATTACCGAGCAGCTGGCAAACGAACAACAAGCCAAAATATTAGGCGAAGCATTTAGTCAAATAAATGACTTTTTACTAATTTTAGATGAAGACCTTGTGCCATTTTCAGCCAATAACAGCTTTATGGATGTGTTTTCTGATGAAGGCAGAGAGGGGATTATTACCTCAAAATTATTTATTAATGCCATTGGTCAAGCTAAGTGTAGAGAGTTTGCAACAATTTTAAAAGCACTTAAACCAAAAGAAAACTGGCAAACAAATGCTTATGTAAAGACCACAAAAGCTGAAAAACACCCTATTCATTTAAGTGCCACAGCCGTTGCTAATAAAAAAGATAAAGTCAGTTATTATGTTATTGTTATTACCGATTTAACAGAGCAGAAACGCGCTGAAAATGAGTTACGCTACCTTGCTAATTACGATGCGTTAACGGGCTTACCTAATCGTAGTTTAATGAATCAAAAAATCGAAAATGCCATTACAAGCGCCGCTAAAGACGATTCGCAATGCGCTGTTATATTTATAGATTTAGATAAATTTAAACCCGTCAATGACTCTTTTGGCCATGCAGTGGGTGACAAACTATTGTGCAATATTACCGAGCGAGTGAGCCAATACTTAGGTGATGACGCTACACTTGGCCGCCAAAGTGGTGATGAATTTTTAGTGTTAGTTGAAAACGTTACCTCAATGGCCTCTTTACAACACACCCTCAACGAAATGAGCAAAGAGCTGGCTAACAAGGTTATTATTGAAGACTTCGCTATTAATATATCAGCCAGTATTGGTATTGCATTGTACCCATACGATGCAACATCGACCGATGCCCTCATACGTAACGCAGATATTGCCATGATGCATGCTAAACAAGCAGGCAGAAATGGATTTCAATTTTTTAATGAAAAAATGAATGAGCAAATTAAACAAAAGCTTATTCTTGAAAACGACTTAAAAGATGCTGCTAGGGATAATCTGTTTTTTAATCACTATCAACCTATTGTTAATACACTAGATAAAACAATAAGTGGGGTTGAATTACTCATGCGCTGGGAAAACCAAGGCAAACCGGTTTCTCCCGCTTTATTTATCCCTATTGCTGAAGAGACTGGCATAATTGATATGTTAACTGAGCAAGCTTTACAGCGTGCAATTACTGAGCTTGCTCCACTTTTGAACATTAACCCGTTGTTTTACATATCGTTAAATTTGTCTCCAAAACATATTTTAAAGGCCAACATAACGCAGCAGCTCAGCTCCATACTAGAAAAAGCACAGATAAAACCACAACAACTTCGTTTAGAAATTACAGAAAACACGCTATTAGAAGATAAATACAAAGCGGCTAAGCAACTAAAAAGCTTACAGGCTGCTGGGTTCAAACTGTTTCTTGATGATTTTGGCACTGGCTATTCATCGTTAACTTATTTGAGTCAATTTCCAATTAATGTGATAAAAATAGATCAAAGCTTTGTTAATAGTATTGGTATTGATAAAGGGGATGAATCTATTATTAAAACGATTTACTCACTCGCTGAAAACTTAGAGTTATATTGTATTGCAGAAGGGGTAGAGACGCGGGAGCAGCTAGAGTTTTTAAAAAATATAGGTTGTCATAAGCTACAGGGATACTACTTCGCTCGTCCTATGAGTGCTAACGATTTAATGAGCCCGGAGTGCTTCGAAAAAATTATTGATTTGATATGAAACTAAAAGCGACTTAGTTAAGTCGCTTTTAGGTTTAACGCATTAGTGTATGTGCTTGCATTCGTAGCTTTCTATTTGTAATACGCTGTTGCGCACATTAAATTTATCTGCAAGCAGTTTAATTACCTTTAAGCGGCACTCTTCATCATGCTTTTCTATAGTGCAATGTTGCTTTAACACCACATGAGCCCCCACTATCACCTTTTTATTTTTACGAACAACAGTCACATTGTGCACATTTTCAACATGTTCCATGGTGGCTATTTCTGTTTCAATATCGGCCACTTTAGGTAACTTAGCTTTATTTGAACGCAGCCCTTTGATACAGCTAACAATGACCTTAATACCGGTAAACAAGACAAAAGACGCAATTAACATGCTCGATAAAATATCAATTACATTCCAGCCTGTTAAGTATATAAGTACACCAGCAGCAAAAGTAGAAACCGTTGATATTAAATCAAAAAACGAGTGTAAAAACACGGCATACACATTAATGCTCGCCTTACGGCCTTTATAAAGCACCCATGCCGCTGCGCCATGAAATAAAAAACCAATAGCAGCAATTACCGACATTAAGTAACTATTAATAACCAGCTCATGTCCCCCTTTATGATGCATAAAGCGCTCAGTGCCCTCATATAAAATAAGTGAACTAATGGCTAGGTATAAAACGCCGTTGATCAACCCCCCTATTAGCTCAGCTTTTTGATGGCCATCGTTATAGGTTTTAGCTAAATGAATAGCAAAGCTAGACGCAATGAGAGCAATGAACAAAGAGCTATTATGAACAAACAAATGCCCTGCATCAGCAAGTACTGCAAGTGAGTTTGCGTAATACGCACCCACTAATTGAATCACCATAAATGAGCAGGTAATTGCAAGTGCAATTAACAAACGGCGACGAGAAGCGTGATGTGTGGTTATTTCTGTCATGAAATATAATAGACCTTCACTAAAAATAAAGTAAGCTTATGAAATAAAGCAAATTGGGAAATACGTAATGATATACAGTCACAATTGTAATACGTAGGCCAAATAAACGCACTAAAAACTTAGTAAAATACAAAAAACTGTACTAAAAGTAACTAAGCGGATACAAAAATAATAATTAATTCATAAATATGGGTAGTTTTCATATTTTAATGCGGAGAAACCAGTGAGCCATGACTCAAACAATACAATTTGGCAGATTTTTAATCTAATTAATTTAGCGGTGATTGTTTATGACAATAAAACACATAATTACATCTTAAACCAACATGCCAAAACGTTACTTAACATAAATAGTGACGACGCGCTTAGCAGCGATGTTTTTAACAATATTACGCTTCGCGACTTTAATGATGATACGGTGATAACCATTGAGCAATTATTTTCATCAAATATCACAGCTGTTTTATTAGAGTGTGAATTTTCGCCGCAGCTTTTAAATGTTAACCACTCAATAGTTAATGACTCTGTGTCTATGATCACTTTAGAGCAAGATCGTACACTTACAGAACAATATAACTTTGATCAAATTATCTCTAAAATTTCTACCAAACTCATTGATATACAAAATGACAATATAGACCAGCAAATTAACTTTGCCCTTAAAGCCATTGGCACTGTTTTGAAGGCAGACCGCAGTTATTTATTTGAATTCAACACCGACAACGAAACTATCACCAATACTCACGAATGGGTCAATACGGGCATTATCGCTTGCAAAGACAGACTACAAAATGTACCCAAAGTTGAGCTACCCTACTTTTTTGAAATAATGAATGAGAGCCATCTATTTCAAGTCAATGATATTGAACAACTACCAACAAAAGCCGACGCTGAAAAAGCTGAATTTAAAGAGCAAAATATTCAATCTGTTTTGTGCATAGGCCTACGTTTTGATGAAGAGCTAGTAGGCTTTATTGGTTGTGATTGTGTTAAAACAAAACGTTATTGGAGCAAAGTAGATTTAATTAGAATAAAGCTCGTAGGCGAAATCATTAATAATGCACTTAAAAATATTAACTATAAAAAAAAGCTACAGTTAACCCAACAGCAATTAATTAACGCCAATATAAAGCTCAATAAATTAGCGAATACCGATGCGCTAACTAATATTGCTAATCGTCGTTTTTTTGATACTTCCCTAAAGAGCGAAATTAAACGCTCTGCAAGACAACACCAACCAATTAGTTTAATTATGTGTGATATCGACTTTTTTAAGCGCTATAACGACAATTATGGCCACCACAAAGGCGATGAAACGTTAAAACACGTTGCTCGTGCTTTAAAAAGTTTATGTAAGCGTGAGGGTGACATAGCAGCTCGCTATGGCGGTGAAGAATTCGCAATCATTTTACCTGCTACAAATATAGAGCAATGCCATAAATTTGCTTTGTTAATTGAGCAAAAAATAAAAGCACTTAATATTACGCATGAGTTCTCTCCTATTGCCCCTTACATAACACTTAGCTTTGGTTGCTTTTGTAGTTATCCAAATGCAGATACACACACAGAAAGCTTAATAAAAAGCGCTGACATCGCTTTATATAAAGCAAAGAAAGCTGGCAGAAATCAAATATGTATTTTTGAATAATCTATCTATAAAACCTACCTGCTGTTTTTATAGTACAAATTAAAAACTAATGATAATCTGTAGCTTGTTGAAATTATAAGCATCGTGCAGTTTTTGAACTGAACGTAATTAACAAGGAAAAACCCTATGGATCCCATCGCAGAAATTATAAATATTGTTTTTACTGTTGAAGCGTTTTTACTGATTTTTGTTTTAGTGCTGCTAAAGAGTAGCGTTAAATTTGTACCACAAAACCGTGCATGGCTGATTGAGCGTTTTGGTAAATACCAATCAACCAAAGAAGCGGGCTTAAATTTTATTGTTCCCTTTATTGATCGCATTGCTGCCGACCGTAGCTTAAAAGAGCAAGCCCAAGATGTCCCCTCACAGTCAGCTATTACCAAAGACAATATTTCGTTATCTGTTGATGGTGTACTGTACTTTCGTGTGCTTGACCCATACAAAGCCACTTATGGGGTTGACGATTACGTATTTGCAGTAACGCAGCTAGCACAAACCACCATGCGTTCTGAACTGGGTAAAATGGAGCTTGATAAAACCTTTGAAGAACGTGATGTCCTCAATACTAATATCGTAACCTCTATCAACCAAGCAGCTGAGCCCTGGGGTATCCAGGTTTTACGTTACGAAATAAAAGACATTGTACCACCACAATCCGTGATGGAAGCGATGGAAGCGCAAATGAAAGCCGAACGTGTTAAACGTGCGCAAATTTTAGAATCAGAGGGTGATCGTCAAGCAAACATCAATGTTGCCGAGGGTAAAAAACAGGCTCAAGTTTTAGGTGCTGAAGGTGAAAAAGCTGAACAAATCTTGCGCGCAGAGGGTGAAGCTAAAGCTATTATTGCTGTTGCAGAGGCGCAAGCTGATGCGCTGCGTAAAGTAGGTGAAGCTGCAGATACTGAGCAAGGCCAAAAAGCGATTCAACTCGATTTAGCAACCAAAGCCATTGCCGCTAAAGAAGCTATTGCGAAAGAATCGTCTGTTGTTTTATTACCCGATAGCGCCACTGATGCAAGCTCATTAGTTGCACAAGGCATGTCAATTATTAACTCACTAAATCAAAAGCAAAAACCTTAATCTGTTGAGGATAAATAATGACGCTTATTACTAACAACTTACCTGAAGCACTGATGATTTTAGGTGTGCTTGCGCTCATTATCGAAGTGGCTGTGTTAGGTATGTCTACCTTTATATTATTATTTTTAGGTATGTCTTTGTTTACTAGCGGTTTAATGATGAACTTTAACTTGTTAGATGACTCTTTAACTACCGCATTGTGGAGTAACACACTTATTACAGCTGGGTTTGCGCTATTTTTATGGAAACCATTAAAGCGTATGCAAAACAATGTGGACAAAAAAGGTGTACAAAGCGACTTTGCTGAGCTTGATTTTGTTTTAGCTGACGATGTTGATGAAAACGGTCTCACAATGCATCTTTACTCTGGAATTAGTTGGAAGTTAAAAAGTAAACAGCCACTTTCTGCAGGTACACATGTTAAGGTCGTAAAAAAAGAAGTAGGCACTATGTGGGTTGAAGCCATTTAGCCAACTAGAATCACATTAGATTTTAAGGGCTGTAATATCACTATTACTGCCCTTAAAATTTTTTATTTGTTAGCTTAAGTCATCAGCACTTAGGATAACCACGCCATATAAGTCATTAATGGTTGCTAAAGCACTTTTATGTAGATCAGATGCCAACACATCACTTACTGAAGTTTGTAATGGTCTTGAAGCGCACGCGTCAGCGACTACCGTTTCGTGGTTACCTCTTAAAAATGCACCTTGCGCTGTAAATGTCACACACATGTGGGTCATAAACCCAACAATGATCAATTTATTATTACCGATTACTCCTGCAGGCCAGAATTTATCAATCTCGCACGTTTTATCAAAGGCGGCCATCTATTTGATTTAGATTGGCTGTGGCAAGAAACAGTTCGTGAAATCCCCTTGAATACCGACGAATTCTCGCAATCTCTTTACGATTTTATATTGTTGCAACGGGAATAGATTCAGGTAAAGCTCACTATTTGCAAGCAACGGGCAATGAAATGGTTGAGCAATTAAAAGCCTCTTGCGCCATCCCAATCGCTTATCGGGATTACCCAACAATAAACGGGATCGCCATGACCGATGGTGGCGTTGCCGATTCTATTCCGGTAAAAAAAGCCTATGAAATGGGTGCATCAGAAATAACAGTTATCCTTTCCCAACCTTTAGGCTATCGTAAAAAAGACAACAAAGTACCGTGGTTAACTAAACAACTCTATAAACAGAGCCCAGCGCTTGCAGAGGCCGCCATACAGCGTTCTATAAATTATAATGACAGTATTGATTTTTTGCACCATGCTCCGTCAGATTGCAAAATAAATATTATTGCACCACCAACAGGGTTTAAAGTCGGCCGCACCACCAAAAATCGAGCTATACTCAATTCAGGCTATCAAATGGGCATAAGTGAAGCTATAAGTTACTTGGATAACCCTAGATTTGGTAGCAATGGTTATGAGCGATAAAACCATTACAAACAGATTGCTCGAAGTCAAAATTGCATTTACATCTAATTCAAGCTATTAATTTTTAAACCCGCGAGTTAATGTAATAAGGAGTTATGTGATAATGGCTTATTGTCAAAAAATAGATTATGTTTAGGTGTAGTGTTTGCTCGTGTTCTTGTGTACATACTAAATAAAATAAGGTTTTTTGTGAATTTTCTTCGATGCTTTCATAATATAGTCTCTGATCAACAGCTTAGCTTTGATCAAAAAATTGCAGACTTACTTGCTTTTGGGCTCGATGTTTTTCAGCTCGATTTGGCTATTATCAGCCGCGTAAAAAATAATTCTTACACTGTTTTACATGCTATTACCCCTGACAATTCTCTTGCTATTGGTACTGAGTTTGAGTTAAACGGCACCTATTGTACACATACTTTGTTGGCCAACTCTGCACTGGCATTTCATAATGCGTCGCAAAGTAGTATTGCAAATCATCCTTGCTATATTAATTTCCAATTGGAGGCGTATATTGGAGCGCCTATACGAATAGGTACAGATGTATTTGGAACTGTTAACTTTTCATCAGCTCAAGAATGCGCCCCTTTTAGCGATGAAGCTTATGATTATATTGAATTATTGGCTCAGTGGTTGGGCTCAGAATTTGCGCGCAATCAGGATAAAGTTAATCTCACTAAAAATAGTGACACCTTATTGAAACTTGAAAGCGTTGCAAATATAGGCACATGGGAAGTCGACCTAATAGACAATAGCATTTTTTGGAGCCAGCAAACTCGACGTATTCATCAAGCCGAAGAAGGCTATACTCCAAACATGGAAACAGCCATTGAATTTTATAAAGCGGGTAAAAGTCGAGATAGTATTAATAAAGCGGTAGAAAATGCGGTATCTAAGGGTGAAAAATGGCATTTAGAGCTGGAAATAGTTACCGCAAAGCAGCAAAACATTTGGGTGTCGACTTTTGGTGAGGCCGAGTTTAACAACGGCAAATGTGTGCGATTATTTGGTACTTTTCAAGATATAACTGAAGCCGTTAAGTTACGCGAAGAGTTAAAACAAAAAAAAGCACTTGCAGAACAACTTCTCCAAGACCGAAGTATGCTGTTTGCCAAAATTAGTCATGAGCTTAGAACCCCGCTTAATGGTATTACGGGAATGTTAGCGACTCTCATTGATGAACACGATTATGACAAGCGAGCAGAAAAAATAAAAGTAGCCCTTCGAAGTGCTGACATTTTATTAAGTATTATTAATGAAGTACTCGATTTTTCAAAAATAAATCATGGTGAGTTAAAACTGGAGCCTCACCACTCTCTACTTAAAACGGTATTTACCGATTTGGTTTCTTTATATTCGGTATTGTTTAGTAATAAAAACATTGAACTACTAGCCACAAACAACATTCCTAATGATGTTTGGGTATACTGCGACACCTCTCGATTAAGCCAAATTGTATCTAATTTACTGAGTAACGCGCTAAAATTTACAGAGCATGGATCTGTTTCTCTTGAATCGCAGTTAACATTAGATACAAAGTCCCCTTTACTTACCATTAAAATAACCGACACAGGTCGCGGCATGAGTAAAGCGTATTTAAACTCATTATTTAAGCCTTTTACCCAAGAGGTTGATGCTAACAACAATAAAGATGGCACTGGGTTAGGCTTAGCCATTGTTAAAGAGCTCGTTGGTTTTATGAATGGCAAAATTGAGGTAACCAGTGAGATTAACGTGGGCACATGTTTTACCTTAACTATCCCGATTGAACTTGGTAAACAACAAAAACAAACACCTAGCCTTAAATCTATTAATAATCACAGTAATAAGTTATCTGTTCTGGTAGTTGATGATAACGAAATAAATCGCCTGGTATTAGAAGCGGCACTGGATAAGTTTAATATAAAATCAGACTTTGCTATAGACGGCCAAGATGCCTTGTTAAAATGCAAGCAAAAGCATTTTGACCTTATTTTTATGGACTGCATCATGCCTATCATGGATGGTTTCGAGGCCACTAGGCAACTAAAAGCACAAGGTATTTGTGACCCGCAACAAACCTATATTGTGGCGTTAACTGCTAATGCTTCCTCACAAGATAAACTAAACTGCCAGCAAGCGGGCATGGACATGTTTATAGCCAAACCGTTTAAGCTTCCAGCGATAGAAGAAGCAATTACAAATACACTAAAAAGACTGGGCGTAGCCACACCATAACAACAAATGTCGCTCAGATTAACTTGCACAAAAAACAAAGGATCATTATGACAAATAAAATCATTGGTATTGCACTTATTGTTATTGGCGTAGCGCTTGGTATGTGGGGTTATGATGTTTACGATTCTGCATCTTCACAAGTTACCCGCGCATTAAATGGCGAAACCCCTATAGAAGCATGGCTAGGCTTTATTGGCGGGGCAGTGTGTATTTTAGTGGGTATTACCCGACTTAAATAGCGCTCAAAAAAGCCGCCTTTGGAGAGGGCGGCTTGGGTGAACAAACAGCTATGGGTGAGAGCTGTTATATCAAGAGACTTTAAGCTAAAACACTATTAAGCAGCGCTTTGCTCTGCATCGGGCGTTTGACGAATTAAATAGTCAAACGCACCCAGGCTTGCTGTTGCGCCCGCCCCCATCGCAATAATAATTTGCTTAAATGGCGTAGTGGTTGCATCACCTGCAGCATAAACGCCTTGTAACGATGTTGCGCCTTTGGCATCAATGAGTATTTCACCAAATTGGCTCAGTTCAAGGTCGCTGTCTTTCAACCATTCGGTATTAGGTATTAAACCAATTTGTACAAATATACCGGCTAAGTTCAACTGCCTACTCTCGCCGCTAAGGCGGTCGGTATAACTTAACCCCGTTACTTTTTTGCCATCACCAAGTACTTCCGTGGTTTGGGCATTTTTAATAATAGTGATGTTTTTTAAGCTATTAGCTTTACGAATGAGTACCTCATCGGCGCGTAACGTATCTGCAAATTCAAGTACAGTAACGTGTTCAACTATATTGGCTAAATCAATTGCCGCCTCAATACCTGAATTACCACCTCCAATAACTGCAACCGATTTACCTTTAAATAAAGGCCCATCACAGTGCGGGCAGTATGCAACGCCATGGCCTTTATACTGTTGCTCACCGGGTACATTCATTTCGCGCCAGCGTGCACCGGTTGCTAGTACGAGTGATTTTGCCTTTAACACAGCGCCATTTTCTAGCGTAATATCATACCCATTACTGCCTTTTTGCAGGTTTGCCGCGCGTTGGTTGTGCATAACATCAACATCGTATTCTTTAACGTGTTCTTCCAACTGAGCCACCATTTTTGGCCCTTGCGTTGCTTTAATTGAAATAAAATTTTCAATCGCTAATGTATCAGCAACTTGACCACCAAATCGCTCTGCTACAACCCCAGTATTGAGCCCTTTACGTGCTGAATAAATAGCTGCCGAAGCACCAGCTGGCCCACCACCGACGACAAGTACATCAAACACCGACTTTTCATTGAGTGATGCTGCTTGGCGCTGTGCACCTTTGCTATCCACTTTATTTAAAATATCAGTGAGGCTCATAGCCCCTTGGCTAAAGGGTTCACCATTTAAATATACAGCGGGTACAGCCAGTATGTTTCTTTGCTCTACTTCATCTTGAAATAATGCCCCATCAATCATGGTGGCTTTAATATTGCTATTTGTTGCTGCCATAGTATTGAGTGCCTGCACAACTTGCGGGCAGGTTTGGCAACTCAAGCTAATGTACACTTCAAAATTGAGTGTTTGCTCAAGTGTTTGTATTTGTTCAATGTCATCTTTACTTGCTTTACTAGGGTGACCACCCGTATGTAATAGCGCTAACACTAAACTAGTAAATTCGTGTCCCATAGGTACCCCTGCAAAGGTAATATGGGTATTTTTTTCTGGTGAATGCACCACCATAGAAGGCCTGCGGGCGTTAGTATCGGGATTATTTATTACACTAAACTTATCGCTTAGTGACGCTAAATCATTCGCTAAACTTTCTACTTCTGTTGATTTTTTGCTGTCGTCCAAGGCGATAAGCAGCTCAACAGGCTGAGTCAGCGATTCAAAATGGCTTTTTAGTTGGTTCTTTATGTTGTTGTCTAACATCGCTTAGCCCCTTAAGGAAAATTAAAACAGCAAGGTTCCCATGCCATCAGTGCATGTGCGAAATTTTAGAAACGTGTGATGGCGTGGGAGAGTGCCCAGTGAACCTATACAGGCTCACTGGGTTTAGAGTCATGTTCTACTCTAAATTTAGTTAGTGGTAAGGTTTAAATCTTACCAACTAGGTCTAGTGAAGGTGCTAATGTGTCTTCACCTGGCTGCCAAGATGCAGGACAAACTTCGCCATCATGTGTTGCAATGTATTGCGCTGCTTGTACTTTACGAACTAACTCTTTAGCACTGCGACCAATGCCTAAGTCATGTGTTTCAACAACTTTGATTTCGCCCTCTGGGTTCATTACAAATGTACCGCGAAGTGCAAGGCCTTCTTCTTCAATCATAACGCCAAAGCTGCGAGTAATACGCCCTGTTGGGTCACCAATCATTGGGTAAGTAATTTTACCGATGGTGTCTGACGTGTCATGCCATGCTTTGTGCGTAAAGTGTGTATCAGTTGATACTGAATAAACTTCAACGCCCATTTCTTGTAACTGTGCGTAATGATCTGCAAGGTCACCTAATTCAGTTGGGCATACAAATGTGAAATCTGCAGGGTAAAAGAAAAAGATAGACCACTTACCTAATACGTCTTTTTCAGTGAGTTCTACAAAGTCACCATTGTGGTAAGCTGTTGCATTGAAAGGTTGTAATTTTGTGTTAATCAATGAAGTGCTCATAGTATTCCTCATTTATGTTTAGTGTATTTAAAAAGTTAACGCCTTGTGCGTTGGCTTGATTAATACAATAAGGCTATTGAGAAATTAAATAAAATTGATTGTTTAGATTAAAACAATCGATTTTTAAGATTGCAAATCCAAGGAGTGATCTACTGCTTACTTTTAAGCGTTAAAGCAGTTACAACTCAACTACCACTCATAGTCAGTTGCGCTATATAGATTTTAATAAGATTACACTGCACATCCTTGCTACAATAACGTGGTTTACATTACACAACCTTTAAAGGCATTTCGTTTATGGAAAAATTCGTCAATCACATTCAACTTGGCTATTTGGGCTTATTGCCATTTTTAGGCTGTGTGGGCTGGCCACTCATGGTTGGCAGTAACAGTGTAAATTTAGAGTTTTTTAGTTTTTACAGCATTGCTATTTTAGCGTTTATGGCGGGTAATTTATGGCATGCAGGCCAACAAAGCTTTGCCGATGCGATTAAAGCAGTGCTACCGGTCATTCCTATTCCGTTTTTATCATTCTTACCGATTGAGTGGATGCTTGCGTGGTTAGGCGCGAGTTTTTGGTTAGTACTGATTTTTGAAAAGGCCACAATACAGTGGCAGGGTTATCATAAAGATTATCAAAAAATGCGTTTTGTGCTCACATCAGTGGTATTTGTGTGTCATATCTTAATTATTGGTATGAGTATTTACCCTAAATAACACGCCATGGCTTAACCATTGGTCTGTAATAGGGTAACATCCGCGCACTGTATTGAGAGGACACACCATGATAGACCAATTACGCCAACAGCTTACTGACCTTGGTGAGAATTTTGTAGAAAAAAACGCGGCTTTTAAAATTAAAGTGATCCCGTTTTTTTGTGCCATAAGCATAAAAAAAGATCATAAAAGCGAAGGACGTCTTTCTTTTTATTCAAATCAGCTCATTGAAATATTTATGGTGGTGTTGTTTGTTTTATTTGGCTTAGCCATTTACGACCCTCAAGCCGGTTTTACTCATGGCCCTATTCATATTGTGTTTGCTATTTTGATTACCTTTAATTTAATTCTTAAACAAGTTGCCATCGAAGGGTTAAAAACGCGTTTAGCTATGTATAGGTTACATCAACAGCTGATTAGTACACCGCATCCTGACACATCGCCTGTTACTAATAAAAACATATAATTTAATATGTACTTAAACCCAAATTGGAACATACTCACGGTAGGTGATGGCGACTTATCGTTTTCAAACGCGCTTTATAACCACATTAAACCGCAAAAGTTAGTTGCCTCAACCTATGATGCAGCTGCAACTCTTACAGAAAAATACCCCGATAACGCGCTTGCTTCACTTAAAGCACATAAAGTTAATGTGCTTAATGAATTTGATGTCACCAACACACAATGTTGGCAACAACTAGCCGAGCACCTAAACAGCTTTGATGTGGTGATTTTTCAATTTCCACTTATTCCTGCGTTTATTGGTCGCGACGCATTTGAGAAAAATACACGTAATAACAGCATGAATGTGCTTAACCGTGCGTTACTGCATCAATTTATAAAATATGCCAATGAGTTTGCCTTGAACCCTCAAGGCCCTGGGTTATGTTATATAACCTCAAAAGATGTTAAACCGTATCGTGAGTGGAATATTGAGGGGAGTTTAAATATCCATTTAAACGCGGCATACCAAGGACAAATGCCATTCGATATCAGTCGCTTTGATGGCTATAAAATTCGCAATGTCGACCGTGACAAACACGTCAAAGACACCAGCGGTATTACCTATGTATTTAGTGAAAATACACCACCCGAATTAAGTGATATGTTAACAACCCCGAATTATCTAACGGATGATTATTGCCCGCTTTGTCGTGTGGGGCCGTTTTTAGCGGATGAGGATAAAAACAAACATTTTTCCGCTAAAAAACACCAGCAAATGCTCAAACTAGAACAAGACTGGCAGCAATGGTTAACCGCGTTTTATAAGTCAAATTAATCACAGATTGCGGCGAGCTTAATTAAATCAGCGGCTTTTTCTGCAATGGCTATTACCCCAGCATTGGTATTTCCGGTAATAATACTGGGCATAATAGAGGCGTCTACCACCCGTAAATTTTGCACACCGTGAACACGTAATTCGCTATCAACCACAGCCATATCGTCTTGGCCCATTTTGCAGGTTCCTACGGGGTGGTATTCTGTATCGGCTGTTTGCCTAATAAACTCAATAAGCTGCGTATCATCATTAATATCAAGCGGATATACCATATCTGCACGAATAATATCAAACGCTTTGCTTTGCATTATGCTCAATGTTTTTTTAAGCCCAAGTAGCATAACCTGTAAATCATCGGGGTGGCTTAAATAATTAGGATCAATGAGTGGCGCACTTAAAGGGTTGGCATCCGCTAAACGAATAGTGCCGCGGCTTTTAGGGTGCATTATGCTGCTATGAATACTGTATCCATGGCCATAATGCAGTTTACGGCTGTGATCGTCCACCAGCCCAATAACAAATTCAAGTTGCACATCGGGCACAATAGAATCTGTAAATAAGTTTATAAACGCATGCGATTCGGCAAAGTTACTGGTTAGCTTTCCTTCGCGTTTGGCAAACCAATCAACGCATCCTTTTGCAATATTAAACGCACCACTGGCACTTATTCCAAATGTGCCTTGCGAATATTTTGCTTTGTATAATGGCACAACGGTTAAGTGATCGTGCAAATTACTGCCTACACCTTCTAATGGCGTTACAAGCTCAATGTTATGCTGCTTTAAATGATCTGCAGGCCCCACTCCCGATAACATTAAAAGGTGTGGGGAGTTAATAGCACCGGCACTTAAAATAACTTCTTTATAGGCATTTAGCACCAAGCTTTTATTATTAACTGCAACTGTTACACCAGTTGCAGATTTCCCGCAAAAATTAATTTTATGCACCTGCGCGTCAGTGAGCACGGTTAAGTTTTTACGAGCTAAATTAGGTGTTAAGTACGCTTTTGCCGCACTGCAACGCTCCCCTTTATGTTGAGTGACCTGCGATAACCGCGCACCTAGCTGTTGCTGCGCATTAATATCGTCATTAAGGGCCACGCCTTGCTCTTGGCATGCTTTTAAAAACAGCTGATTAACTGGGCTTGGTAAACTTAGCTCTTGCACATGTAAGGGGCCATTTACACCATGATATGGGCTGTTGGTAAAGGTTTTGTTGTTTTCAGCTTTGATAAAATAAGGCAGCAAACTGGTATAATCCCAGCCGGTATTTCCCATAGCGGCCCAGTTGTCGTAGTCTTTTTTATTCCCTCTTATGTACACCATGGCATTGATTGAACTTGAACCACCAAGCACTTTACCTCTGGGCATAAACCCACAGCGGTTATTAAGCTCTTTTTGTGGCACCGTATTGTAATGCCAGCTATTAATGCCATAAGGCACACTAGCTGCAACTCCCGCAGGCATTTGCACCATAGCACTTTGGTCACGGCCGCCGGCTTCAATTAAACACACACTTACATTTTTATTTTCAGATAATCGCGAGGCAACAACACAGCCGGCACTGCCTGCGCCAATCACAATGTAATCAAATGAGGTGGTATGCATAAAAAATCTCCCATTAAAAAAACTACTTTGCATGGATTATCTACTGAAAACTTGATATTTTTAGACACCTCTCCACTAATGCAATTGTTATGAGCAGCCTGATTAAAGCCACTTCTTTGCAGGGAATTGATACATTAATTACCGAACTAGGTGGTGATACAACAAGCACTATGCGCCATTGCGCCATTGAGGTAGCGTTAAACTCCCTTGAAACACAAAGCTTAACTTATCGCCATTATGCTGAGCTTTTAGAATACTGCGCTCATAGCTTAAACTGCCCAAGTTTTGGCCTTAAACTCGCTAGCAAACAAAGCTTTGATATTTTAGGGCATATCGCTATCGCTGCTAAAAGTGGAACTGATTTAGGTGAAGCGCTAACGTGGGTAATTAAATACCTACACTTACATACACCCGCACTTAATTTAACCACGCATACACTTGAAGATGACCAAAATATATTTTTATCATTCGAAATAAAACTCAAGCCATTACCTGTTATAAATCAAGTTATTGAATTAACAATTGCACTGGCGCTCGCCACCTTAAAAAAAGTGAGCCAAAATCAATGCAAACCCATTAAGGTATTTTTACCGCAAAAGCTTGATGCAAATCTACGCGCTTACCATCAGCACTTTGGCTGTCACGTTATTGAACACAGAAACAGCGCCGGTATTTTAATCGCCAAAGACGATTTATTATTGCCGCTTAATGTTTCTGATCAACACAAAGTACAAGCCGCATTAAACTTTTTAGCCGCTAATAATGCGCATACTCAGTCGTTACCTTCGCAAGTAAGTGCACTTATTCGACCCATGCTACCCCTTTTTCAATGCTCAAACCAAACGATAGCAACGGCACTTAATATGCACCCACGGACCTTGCACCGTGAACTTAAAAAACATAACACCAGTTTTGTAAAACTAAAAGATGCCACTCGCCGCGCATTATGTGAACACTATTTAATGCAAAACCAATTTTCTATTTCACATATTTCCGAGTTGTTAGGTTATCAAGAACAAGCCACATTAAGTGCCAGTGTAAAACGCTGGTTTAACTGCTCTGCCCGCGCATTTAGAGCAAAACATTGTTAAACTGCAAAGCTGCGTAAAATACATAAAAAGGCTAAACATGAATTTTGTGATTGTAGGTACCAATTTTATTAGCGACACCCTACTCGATGCGGCAAGTACTCTGAGTAATTTTAATTTATACGGTATTTGCTCTCGCCAAATAAGCAGCGGCGAGCGCTTTTTAGCTAATCATCCAACAAATACCGACGCTAAAATTTTTACCTCTATTGATGCTGTGTGCCAAGATGAACAAGTAGACGCAGTTTATATAGCTGCGCCCAATAGCCTGCACAGTGCGTATGCAATACAGTGTTTAAAAGCGGGCAAACACGTACTTGGCGAAAAACCTTCAGCAGCAAATAGTCATGAGCTTACGGCTATTTTAACAGCTGCTCAAAAACATCAACGTTTGTACATGGAAGCGATGATGACAACGCATTTACCTAACTTTGCTGTTTTAAAAAACGCATTAAAAAGAATTGGTACAGCGCGTAAATTTATTGGCCAATTTAGCCAATACTCGTCACGTTACGATAAGTTCAAAAACGGTGAGCGCCCTAATACCTTTTTACCTGAATTTGCAAATGGCGCATTAGTAGACTTGGGTATTTACCCACTTTATTTACTTATAGCACTGTGGGGCGCACCAAACAGTGTGCACGCCAGTGGCGTATTGCTAGAAACCGGTGTTGATGGTGCCGGCGATGTACTTTTAAATTATGCAGATAAACAAGCGGTAATTAGTTATTCAAAAATATCGCAGGGCGAGAACATCACCGAAATACAAGGTGAGTTAGGCCGTATTCGTATTGAAGCTGTATCGCAGCTTAAAAAAGTGGAATTCATCGCTAATAATGGCCAAAAAGAAACAATAAGTGCAGATTTTGATGAGCATTTTATGAAGTATGAAGTTGCGCACTTTATTGAGATGATTGAGCAAAACACATTAGAGTCACATATTAACAACCACCAGCTTTCACGCGATGTGATGACGGTACTCGATACCGCCCGCGCGCAATTGGGCGTTATATACCCTGCAGATAGTAAAGCTGAACTATAAATTTTTACTCAATGAGTCAGCCCTCATTACCTGCCACCTCAATCTTAAAAAGAGTAACGCTTATTTTTTATTCAGCCCAGTGATAGCCTCTCATCACTGGGGACCCCATGTAAAACGTTAATTTACATTTACCTGCGTAGGTAAAAGCAGGTAATATGCGCCGCAATTAAGTGGCAATTTTTAAGGACGACCATGCAAAAATCAACCAAAGAGCTATTACTGGCTATTTTATGCATATTGCTTGCAATGATCACTATTCAGTCTGGGGCTTCACTGGCTAAGCAGCTTTTCCCTATTGTTGGCCCTGAGGGCACAACGGCCTTACGTTTAGGTTTTTCTGCCGCTATTCTTTGTTTAATTTTTAAACCTTGGAGACACTTTCCGGTTGCAAGCCAGCGTTTACCCATCTTAATTTATGGTTTGAGCCTAGGCGGCATGAACATTCTATTTTATTACGCCATTGAACGTATTCCACTGGGTATTGGTGTTGCGCTTGAATTTACCGGGCCCCTTGCCGTTGCGTTATTTTCATCAAGACGAAAGCGTGATTTATTTTGGGTTGCCTGCGCAATAACCGGAATATTATTACTGTTACCCGATATGAAAGGCCAAGAAAGTTTAGACCCAATTGGCGTGATTTTAGCGCTTGCAGCGGGTGCGTGTTGGGCAGGTTATATTTTATTTGGTAAAAAAACCGGCAGCCAAAGCTCTGGTGGAGCAACAGTAGCGATGGGTATGACCATTTCAGCTATTGTGCTTGTACCTTATGGTGGTATATCACAAAGTGCTGCATTTACTTGGGATATTATTCCGTTAGGTATTGCCATTGCGGTACTCTCAAGTGCCTTACCTTATACTTTAGAAATGATCACGCTGCGTAATATGTCGCCGCAAGGGTTTAGCATTATGATGAGCCTTGAACCCGCTATTGCAGCACTCGCTGGCTTAGTTATTTTAGGTGAACTACTTAGCATTTGGCAGTGGCTCGCTATTTTATTAGTTATCATTGCCTCGGTTGGTAGCTCAACGTCAAACAGTAAAAAGCAGCCAGTTCCTGCTTAATATTTAATTAAATATTAAGCTACTGAGACACAAAACCCACGCTATTTGCTTGGGTTTTGCAGTTAAGTCATTCACTATTTTATAGGGGATGGCTGACCATGTGGGCTTGAACGCAAATATTGCTTTGGTGCTTGTACTTGCGCGCCCAACTCGGCCGCAGCATGCCAAGGCCAATGTGGGTTATATAAAATCCCCCGCGCTAAAGCGACACCATCAGCACGTTCATCACTGAGAATACTTTCAGCTTGCTGCGCCTCGGTAATTAAACCCACCGCGATCACTGGCATATTCACAACCTGTTTAATGGCGGTTGTAAACGGCACCTGAAAATTCTTAGCAACAGGTATATCTTGCTCAGGGCTTAAACCCGCAGTGCTTACATGAATAAAGTCACACCCTAACGCGTCAAGCGCTTTTGCCAGTTCAATTGATTGCGGTAAATCCCAACCACCATCAACCCAATCGGTTGCTGAAATACGCACACCCAACGCTTTATTGCTTGGAAATGCCGCTCTTACAGCTTTAAATACGTCGAGTAATAATCGCATTCTATTTTCTAGGCTACCACCGTATTGATCATCACGTTTGTTTGTCAGCGGCGATAAGAACTGGTGTAGCAAATAACCGTGCGCGCCATGTATTTCAATTAAATCAAGGCCCAACTCGTCAGCGCGCTTTGCCGCATTAACAAAGTCACTTATGAGCGAATCTATATCATCTTGGTTCATCGCTTTGGGAATGGGGCTGTTTTCATCATAGGCAATGGCTGATGGCGCAACCGTTTGCCAACCATTGAGGTGATCGGGCATAAGTGCCCCACCGCCATCCCATGGTTTATCGGTTGACGCTTTACGACCTGCATGGGCTAATTGAATACCAATAGGCATTGGGCTGTATTGTCTTACGGCCGTTAAACTTTTTGCTAATGCAGCTTGGGTTGTATCATCCCATAATCCTAAATCGGCGTAACTAATTCGCCCTTCGGGATTAACGGCCGTCGCTTCTAAAATAAGTAAACCCGCTCCACTTAAACTCAATTGACCTAAATGAATGGTATGCCAGTCACTTGCAGCGCCATTGTTGGCCGAGTACTGGCACATGGGTGCAATAATAATTCTATTCTCTAGGCTTAACTTACCAAGTGACAATGGTGAAAACAGCTTTGACATTATAAATCCTCATATAACTGACTCACAGCCACAACTAAATTGTGCTGTTCGTGTTATCAATAATTAAACATGTACTATAAAGATTATGGGGGGAATATTCATTTTTATAGTGTTTATAAAAATATAAGTAATGACGTTTTAAACTATACATTATCCAGTTTTTATCTATATTAGGCACAATTATTATTTTGGTTGATTTTAAAGCAACGCCTTTGTTTATTTAATATACAGCGTGAAACACTCAAACCCACCTTTACATTTTTATTCTAAAAAAGTGAATTAAAATTCATATTTTTATTTCCATCACTAAAACACCCTGATACTATTAGCGCTCATTTATAAACACATTTTATTGAACTAGGATCACTTTTTATGTTTAAACCAAGCCTGTTAACCTTGGCTGTATCAAGCGCACTGAGTGGTGTATTATTTAGCAGTAATGCAGTGGCTCAAGAGCAAGTTATTGAAAAGAACAAATCGCTTGAAGTTATTGAGGTTACAGCAACGCGCCGAAGTGGCTCAATTCAAGCTGCGCCTCTTAACATTACCGCGCTCGATGCTGATGTAATGAAAGATCAAAACATCAGTGAGCTGGCCGATGTAGCACGTTGGGTGCCAGGTTTAACAATTACAGATCAAGGTGGCCGTGCCGGTTCACCTATTATAGTCCGTGGTTTAAATACTAATTCATCAGGCCCTTCATCAGATGGTGGCACTGTTGCCACATATATTAATGAAATTCCAGTATCGGTCGATATGCGCCTTGTTGATGTAGAGCGCGTGGAAGTGCTTATTGGGCCACAAGGCACATTATATGGAGCTGGTACATTAGGCGGCGCTATTCGCTATATGCTTAAAGAACCAGAGCTTGATTTCACCTCAGGGGAAGTATTTGGTGATGTTTTTCAAACTCAAGAAAGTGATTCGGTCGGTGGCGAAACTGGTTTTATCTTCAATTTACCATTAATTGAAGACAAACTGGCTGTTCGTACCAGCTTAAATATTTATGAAGACCCAGGGTTTATTGATTACGCCTACACCGTTCGTGAACCAGGTGTATCGATTACCGACCCTGATTGGGCAAACCTTGATGCAGTCAACAGCAATCTTAAAAATGTAAAAGACGCCAACGGTGAAACAACCACAACTGGCCGTATTTCATTGCGTTACAAAGCAAATGAGTCATTTGAAGGCACATTAAACTACTTCTATCAAAAGCAAGACACCGAAGGCCGCTCAATTGTTCATCACAACAGCCTTAATGCTAACAATGGCTTAAATGATCGCATTGGCAAATACGAGTCAGCGTACCGTTATGAAGAGCCACGGATAAAAGAAGACCAATTACTAAGCCTTGAACTAAAAGCCGACTTAGGTTTTGCTGAGCTGGTCTCAGCTACCGGTATTTCTCAATTTGACGCCGATGGGCAACGTGATCAAACTGATCTTTTAATTCGCTTAGACTATGGCTACGAAGAGTTTCCTTCGTTTTCAGCCTTTACTCGTGAAATTGACGAAAAAGACACCTTTACCCAAGAACTACGTTTAGTATCACAAAGTGATGGCGATTTAAGCTGGATTGTTGGTGGTTTTTACAACAAAACTGACACCGATGCATCAAGCAGAGAGTTTACGCCAGGGTTTGATCAGTTCGCGGTTGATAATTTCGAAGGCGCACAACTTAGACCAGACTCTTTAGAATATTTAGAAATTACTGGCAGCAATGTCACTGAATCAGCGCTTTTTGGTGAAGTGGGTTACCAAGTAACCGATAAACTCGACATTACCATTGGCGCGCGTTTTTACGAATACGATGTAAAAGCAAAAGCAGCATATGACTTCCCGCTTGCAAATACTTTATTTGGTGGCGCAGAACCTGATGCGATTAGCATTAATTATGAATACGATAAAGCAGGCGATAACGGTACTCTTCTCAAATTTAATGCTAAGTACCAATTTAGCGACTCTGTAATGGGATATGCAACAATCAGTGAAGGCTTTAGAATTGGTGGTTCAAATCTTCTAGCAGCTTGTCCTGATCCACTTCCAGAAAACCAACAAACAGGCTGTGGTAACCCTGATGAGAGACTTTTTGAATCCGACACAACAACCAACTACGAACTAGGCTTTAAAAGTACATGGTTTAGAAGCCAACTACACTTTAATGCCGCGCTATTTAATGTTGATTGGGATAACGCACAAATTGCAGCAGCTACCGTCGTAGGTCAATTACCGTACCTAACAAACGTAGATAGTGCTAATGCGAAAGGAATTGAAATTGCCACGCGTGCAATTTTATCAGACTCATTTACTGCCTATGCAACTTATGCGTATACAAAAGCAGAATTAACCTCTGACGCGGCATATCTATTTAATGCCGATGGTAATGAGGATAGCCCTAAAGATGGCGACCGTTTACCAGGCTCGCCAGAGCATCAGTTTTCTATGGGGATTAACTACCAAACAGACGTGTTAAATGATAAAACCTTAGATATTAACTACGGTTTAACTGCACAAAGTGATGTAATTTCAAAAGTAGGCCTACGTGACAACGGTGAAGCACTTCCGGGTTATAGCTTAAGTAATATTTCAGCTAAATTAACCGCCGATGCGTGGTCGACTACTTTATATGTAGATAACCTATTTAATAAATATGCGGTTACCTCTGTTCGTCGCTCAGATGCGGATATTACAACAGCGAATGGCGCAGACATACAACGTAACTATGGTTACTATGTTAATCGCCCGCTTACTGTAGGCATTAAATTTAACTATAAGTTTGAAATATAATTAAACGATACGTTGGAAATATAATTAAACGATAAGTTTAAGTACAATAAAAAGGCTCAAATTAATTTTGAGCCTTTTTATTTGTAAGTACATTATTTATAAGAGTATTCATGCAGCCAAACTTAAAGCAACTACACCAAAGCGCTATAAACAACTTAAACCAAGGCAACATTCAGCAAGCGCATAAAGCACTGGTTGAGCTGGTAACACAAAAGCCTGACTTTGCTGATGGCTACTTTTTGCTCGCCATGGTTAATTTACAGGTTGGTCAAATTTATAAAGCGATAAAGCTAATTGAAAAAGCATTAAACTTTACTCAGTCTATTGAATATACAGCGCAACTGGCCAAGTGTTACGCCCTCACCGGCGATTTACAAAAAGCGAAAAGCACCGCCCTCAGCGTTAAGCTTGAACATATTAGTAAAGCACTTGATGCCGATACATTAGGCGTGGCGCTCACTCAAGCGGGTTTACATCAACAAGCAGCTGATTAC
Organism: Pseudoalteromonas sp. S4741; assembly: GCF_005886135.1. NCBI lineage: Bacteria > Pseudomonadati > Pseudomonadota > Gammaproteobacteria > Alteromonadales > Pseudoalteromonadaceae > Pseudoalteromonas > Pseudoalteromonas sp. S4741. The sequence goes on from NZ_PNCN01000058.1 coordinate 69,450, forward strand.
TTTATATGCGCATTAAGTATAGCTGAGAGGAGTAATACTCGTCAGCCACAGTTTTATTATAACTATGGGGTATGTGCTAAATTTTTAGGCCAGTTTGAAAAGGCGCAGCACGCGTTTGAAAATGCCATTGCACTGAATCCACTTCATCATCAAAGTCATTTTGCTTTAGCTGATTTAACTAAAGTCACTGAGCAAAATAACCACATAGCGCGACTAAAAAACGCATTTGAACAGGTCAATCATCCCGACGCTAAACTGCATATGGGTCATGCGCTCGCAAAAGAATATCAAGACCTAGGCGACTTTTCAGCAGCCTTTGCCGCGTTACAACAAGGTAAAACAGCAAAACTCGCTAATAAGGCGTTTGATAACCAAGCGTCTGAGGCACTATTCGCACACATTAAACAGCTCAGTGATAAATACAAAAACCAAAAAACAGCTGGCAACCAAAGCAGTGAGCCAATTTTTGTATTAGGAATGCCGCGCTCTGGCACCACATTAGTTGAACGCATTTTATCAAGCCACAGCGACGTACAATCGGCGGGCGAGCTGCAAGACTTTGGCCTAAGTGTAAAAAAACTTAGCCAAACGCACACGCCTCAAGTACTCGATATAGACACCTTAAACCAAGCTTACCAGCTTGATTTTGCAAAACTTGGCAGCACTTACCTTGAAGCAACCCGTGTTGTAACCGGCAGCCATAAACACTTTATTGATAAACTACCGTTTAACTTTTTTTATATCGATTTAATTACCAAAGCCCTGCCAAACGCCAAAATAATCTGCCTACTTCGCGACCCCATGGACACCTGTATTGGTAACTATCGTCAGCTATTTACCATTAACAACCCGTATTATGCTTACTCGTTAGACTTACTCGACACTGCTAAATTTTACAGCCGCTTTTATAAACTAATACAGCACTTTAGCGCCCTTCACAGCAATATTAAACTAGTAAAATACGAAGAACTTGTAGCCGCACCAGAGCAAAAGATAAAAGAGTTAGTGAGCTATTGTGACTTAGACTGGCAACCACAGTGCCTTGATTTTCATTTAAACACCGCACCGGTATCAACCGCCAGCAAAATGCAAGTACGCCAACCGCTTAACAACAAAGCCATAGGCCGCTGGAAAAAGTTTAAACCCCATACCGATGAATCGCAGGCTTATTTAGTTAAGGAAGGAGTTTTAGGTTTAATTAAATAACAACAACTGTTATGTGGTCGGATAGTTCAGTGTGATAAATTTTAAAGTTACTGGATGGGTATAAGTTTTTAGGCTGAATGTATTTGAGGTTTTTTTCTCTGTTAACTGACCCTCTTTCACTTAAGGAAAAACCCAACGCTACTATAAAAAGCTAACAAAAAGTAACACACCAATTACTGCAGCAGCTATAAATAAGTATTTACCAAGCTTAGCATTGTGTTGAAGAGATTCTTGATGTTTAGCCTTAAGCATAAGTAATTGTGTTTCGTTTAAATCGGAACAATGCGTACATTTATCCAAGAATTCAGAATAATACAGTTCACACCTATCACATCGCTTTTGTTTAGGTTGCTTAGATCTCCATGATATGCTCATCCCTAGAGACATTATAACTTCCACTCAAGAGTACCAGCGTACTCAACCTTAACCAGCCTACCATTTAATAACGCAGGCTTAAATCGCCATAGTTTTAAAGCCCGTAAACCTTCCTTTTCAAACACACCTTTTGTGGCAGATTCAATTACTTCAACTCTTTCTAACGTACCAACTTCATTCACTATTGCTTTGAACTTTAAGTAGCCCTCTACGCTTTTTTTAGCCGCATCTTCAGGATATTTTGGTTCAATCTTCACAACCCATTTAGCAGGTGAATCTGTTTGTGTATTGGTATACACAGTACTTGAATTTGTCGCTTTATCAGTACTATTACAACCAACCAGTAAAAGGACTAAAAATATAGTTATGTACTTCAAAGGCTACTCCTAAAAATATGCTCAGTAAAATAAACAACTAGTGGTTAAGTTTACTAAGGTGTTCAGCAACACGAAACAAGACCAAACATTATGTATCCGATAATTTATGGCCTTGTTATATTTTTTATTACATTAACAAATCAGAAAAAAGCTACCTAAATTAACGTTAGCGTTTTGCATTATCGATAGTCTGCAAAGTGCCAAAAGCGGATATCGAGCACCATAGCCACTTTTTATGTTTTAGTTACTACGACATACCTATTATCCAAGGCATAGTAATACCTAAACTGACCGACGATACTCCAAAGATAAACTTTAGGTGATTCATAGAACTACATTTAGAATACATATATATCCCTGAAAAAAGCGCAAGTACCGACCACATGGCAGACCCCATAAAATATACGCGAATTGCACTTTGATTTAGTGACGTAGTATAAGCAGAGCCTGCAATAAAATTTAAAAGAAGTGCGACGAATACCCCCATGAAAGGTAAAATACCTATCATAAAAATTCTTTTCTTAAGCACCCATTTCTTCATATGTATGAATCCATTCGATTAACGCCTAAATAACAGGCTAAGTAATGGTTGGCTAAAATTGTGTAGCGAAGCGAAACGTAGCCAACTGTTACGTGTCCTTGTTGATTTTCTTGTTAGCTCTCTTTTGCAGCAATACTGTCATAAATGTAATCAATCGATAAATTACTAGCCAATTTATCCTGCGTATCATATTCAAGGCTGCCATCAATACAAGTTCGCAATATGAATGATAAATTCACATAATCATCATCTATCTCAACATTATATAGGGCCTTTATATTCTCTATTTCGTCTGCATGCTGCTTGTATTCTATTAAATCGATGGTAACTATTAAGTCTACTCTTCTCATTTCAAAGTAAGAGCTTATATATACACTGTTGCCAGGTAAACGTTTAACAGACTTAACCTCAGGATCTTCTAAACCTTCGAATATATCTGATTCAATTTGAATTACAGATGTGAGTTTATCTGAAAATACTTTTGTCCTTAAAAGATCACTAAGATCATTATTGCTCATAGAATTTAGATAACTTTCTGTTTCTTCAATAAGAAAATCTTCGAGATCGTCTAAAATTTCATATCGGTCAAAAGAATGAGAAATTTTATCAACATTCTCATTTACGAAGTCATAAATATTGGTATAGGGTTTTATATTTGCTTTTATTCCATACTCCAGAATATCTTTTGCTAGATCATCATTGAATGAAAGCGTTTTACCTTTATTTTCAAAAAAGTCATGTTTATTGTTAGTAATAAATGCAACATCGCCCTCTATATTTTTATCTTTTAAATAAGTTAAAAATGAAAGCCAAATCAAAGTATCTCTATAACCTTTCTCTTGACCTGTGAAAGGCTTTATTTGCTTTATTGCTCTTTCAACGACTTTACTATGGGGAATACCTTCATAGTTTATGTTTTCAACCCAATCCACTTTATATTTTAAGACATCACTTAAATCATATTTTTGAATACCAAGTTCATCTATATTAAAAGTTAAATTTTTAGAGTTAAGCTTATTAGCTTTATTGACCTGTCTTTTTAATTCGGTTTGAATTTCTTTAAGCTCACGCTCTCTTATATTATTCGTTTCTTGAACAACTAAATCAGAAAGTAAGAAATCATGCTTTTCATTATTCAGATAAAAGAACAACAAACTAAAATTAACATTACTAACAAACCAATTTTTACAAAATATATTTGTATCTAGAAACACTTTCATTTAAATACTTACCTTAATTGGTACACGAAATTTGAGAGAGAGCTAACAATTTAATAGTGCGCTCATCGTGCATATTTCTGCCGATATAACGCTCATTTACCTACTTTATATAGTTTTAAAAAATTCCCTGAAATATTGCTATCACATAGTTTTCTATTATCTTAAAGCAAAATTAAATGGAACAATATGCGCTCAGCGCTCATTTTCATGAATATATGCGCAAAGAGCAGTTTAACCAATCAATTAACGACGATATTTAGCCAATCTCAATGGCTGGTTTTCGCTCTTTACCAAATTTTACTTAAGCGCAGAAGACGTTGTAATCTTGCTAGTTATTTGTAACAACAAACTCGTGGTAGCCTTCTGTTTCAGGGGGGTCAACTTTATCAACACGCACAACGTTTAATTTAGCAAACAAACTATTCCAAAATTTCAACGCTGAACTATCGTTTAAATGAACTGCTACATGCCACTGATTTGTTTCAACAGGCATCAAGTTTTGAATAACAAATTTGGCAATGCCCTGTTTTCGATATTTGGGTAGAATAAAAATATCAGCCAACTCAGGTATTTCTTTGCCAACGATCTCAGTTGGTTCTACGGTAGCAAAACCAGCAATTTGGTTAGAAACGAGTACAAGATAAATAATGCAGTCTTCCTCACCACGAACTACACATTCTAAATATTCTTCATCAATATCATAGCAACCATCTAAACCAACATCTTCTAAGTCAAATATACTCTGATGATATTGGTAAAACTGCCACAGCATTTTTATTGCAGCGATATCGGTTGATTCAGCTTTTCGTATTGTAGTGTCCATTTTATACCTATTTCCTTATGTGTGGTCCGACATTAGCTTTCACTAAAGAGGTGAAGATTCGCTAGTAGTTATCTTTAAAAAACATCATGTTATTAAACAATAACTACTCGAAAATAACAACAAAATAAATTTTAAGAATGGATTGAAAAACCGCCTACAAGCTGATGGTCAAGCGGATAAAACTTCACGTCATACAGAAAAACTCTGGCTAACAGCTTCTCGCTCTTTGTCTAACTTCGCAAAAGTGTCAACTTTAGTCATTCAGGACTCTCTCGTTTATGCTTAAAAAGTTGTCGAAAATACGACAAGTGGGCTTTGTACGATATCACAATAACGTGCTCAAAAAGGTTAGCAGGCAAACACAAGGGAATAGACGAAGTGCATATTTTATTCAGGCGCTTAAATATAGAAATACCATTGTTAATTTAATAAGATAGGCTACAAATTTAGAACCTTAGTTTCTGTTTGCTTAAATTATTGAGTCGACCGTAACTCTTACCTCTGCGATCGAAGATGATATTTAAATTTACCAAAAACTGGCTCTCTCCAAATTTTGTTATGGTTGTTTTGTTCTCAATAATATCCATGATCTCTACCTATTATTTACATGACTCTGAGTCTGTAAAGATAAAGGCTGCTTTGTTTGTTTCTCCTTTTTTCTATTTAACAGGGCTCTATTACTTTTTGCATTTATTAACAACTCCCAATGAAATTACTTTAGGCAACAACAGTATTGAAATTGATGGTAAGGTTTATTCGTTAACCTGAGATCTGGTTAAGCCAACATTAGATTATTACTCTCTAAAATTTCAAGTTCTTGCGATGTTAAATCTAATGACGGCTTTTCCTCTTTTAGGCAATAGGCATTTTATAC
>NZ_PNCN01000059.1:0-20209 GCF_005886135.1 Pseudoalteromonas sp. S4741
CAGATTTCTAAACACTACCTTTGCAGATAATTTCATCATTGGCTCTGACTATTCTGGAGACAAAGTATCAATTCGAGATTCTCTTAAATTTGTTTGTCAACCTGAAGGAAAAGGACACAGAGCAAAAGATGTTACTGATGATGTGTTTGAAATGGCAAATACTCTAAGGTTTGATTGATAGTAATGAGGCTTAATATTTATCAAATCAACATTACAGTAAATCTATTTTTTACAACAAGTTAGTCACATAAAGAAAAACAATCATCAATCTCCACTTGCTTATTTAGCTAATTTATATAAATTAGCTAAATACTCTTCTCAAAGTACACTCTTATGAACGAGCAAGTGATATTCGATAATATCAAAACAGCGTTAAATAATGCGCCACGCAATCAATTTACTGTCGAAATGCACCTACAAATGATTAAATACGCTGATAATTTAAAAAGCATAACCGCTAAAGAATTTTGCCAAGGTGTAGGGTTAAAAGACAGTTTTGGCACTGAATTTTCAAAAATGCGCAACCTCACTCAACGACTCAAAGCCGCAGGCTTAAGCACCGACTTGCTCTAATAACGCTTTCACAAGGATTAAACGAAACTCCAATGGCTATTAAAAAAACAGAACTTTATTCATCACTATGGGCAAGTTGTGACGAACTGCGTGGTGGTATGGATGCCAGCCAATATAAAGATTACGTGCTAACAATGCTATTCATGAAGTACGTTAGCGATAAATACAAAGGCGACCCATACGGCATGATAGTTGTGCCAGAAGGTGCAAGCTACGACGATATGATTACCGCCAAAAACGACAAAGAAATTGGCGATAAAATTAATAAGATCATCGCAGCCCTTGCTGAAGAAAACGACCTTAAAGGCATAATAGACGTTGCCGACTTCAACGATGAAGACAAGCTTGGTAAAGGCAAAGAAATGGTAGACCGCCTAACCAAGCTAGTAGGTATTTTCCAAGGCTTAGACTTATCTGCAAATCGTGCTGGCGGTGATGATTTATTAGGTGATGCTTATGAATATCTAATGCGCCATTTCGCAACAGAATCAGGTAAATCTAAAGGCCAATTCTATACACCATCGGAAGTATCTCAAATCCTAGCCAAAGTGGTAGGCATTAAAGAAGACACGCCTCAAGATGCCACCGCCTACGACCCTACTTGCGGCTCAGGTTCATTGTTATTAAAAGCCAGCGACCAAGCCATGCGTGGTTTAACCCTATACGGACAAGAGATGGACAACGCCACAAGCGCACTTGCCCGTATGAACATGATCTTACACAACAACACCACGGCCAAAATTTGGAAAGGCAATACACTTGCTGAACCGCAATGGAAAGATGCCCCTAACCAATTAAAAACCTTTGATTTTGCGGTTGCCAATCCGCCTTTTTCTAACAAAAACTGGACCAGTGGCTTAACTCCAGAAAACGATTTATACAACCGTTTTACTTGGGGCATTCCACCGGAAAAAAACGGTGACTACACCTTCTTACTACACATAATCAAAAGCTTAAAAAGCACAGGTAAAGGCGCGGTGATCTTACCGCACGGAGTGTTATTCCGTGGTAATGCCGAAGCTACTATTCGTGAAAACCTGATCAAACAGGGTTATATCAAAGGCATTATTGGTTTACCTGCCAACTTATTCTACGGCACGGGTATTCCTGCCTGTATTATCGTGATTGATAAAGAACACGCACAAAAAGCAGTTACGAGCTTTAACGAAGGTGATGAAACACTACCAACCGTATCAGGTCGTCCAATATTTATGATTGATGCCAGCAAAGGCTTCATAAAAGATGGCAACAAAAATCGCCTGCGCAGCCAAGACATTCATAAAATTGTTGATGTGTTTAACAAAGGCTTAGAGCTTGAACGTTATAGCCGCTTAGTGGAAATTGATGAAATTGCCGCTAACGATTACAACCTTAACATCCCGCGTTATATCGACTCGTCTGAGCCAGAAGATTTACACGATTTAAGCGCTCACCTGCAAGGTGGCATTCCAAACCGCGACATTGATGCCCTTGAGCATTACTGGCAGGTATTCCCTAGCATCCGAGCAACTTTATTTAAACCTGAACGTGAAGGCTATAGCCACGCACTGGTTGAAGCTAGCCTAGTGAAAAGTACCATCTTGGCTCACCAAGAATTTAAAGACTTTGCTGCTCGTAGCCTATTGCCATTTAAACAGTGGATACCTGAAGCAAAATTAAAAGACCTCACTTGCAAGGAAAAAGCAGTAGGCGATAACCCGAAAAACTTTATCTTTAACATTTCAGAGAACTTGTTAAATAGCTATGCCAATAGTGATTTATTAAGCAAATACGATATTTATCAAATCCTGATGGATTACTGGGCTGATACCATGCAGGACGATGTGTATGTATTGGTACAGGACGATTGGCAAGCAGGTAATACTCTTCGTGAGTTAGTTGCTGCCAAGGGCGAAAAGCTTAAAGAAACACCCGATTTAATTATCAATAAGAAAAAGTACAAAGCTGAGATTATTCCACCTAGCTTAATTGTTGCCCGCTACTTTGCTGACGAACAAGCTCAGGTTGATGCTCTGCAAGCCAAACAAGACGAAGCCACCCAAGCACTTGAAAGCTACCTTGAGGAACATGGTGGTGAAGATGGCTTATTGGTTGAAGCCATCAACGATAAAGACAAAATCACCAAAGCCAGTGTTGCTACCAGAGCTAAGCTAGCAACCGATGTTGATGAAGTTAGGGCGCTGAAACAAGCTACCAAGTTGTTTAACGCTGAAGCGGCTGCGAAAAAAGCGGTGAAAGAAGCGATCGATGCCCTCGATTTAGCGGTATTCAACCAATATCCAAAACTCACTATTAATGAAATCAAAACCCTGATTGTCGATGACAAGTGGCTAGCCACATTACAAGCCAATATCGTTAGTGAGATTGAACGTGTTACCCAACAAATGGCAAACCGTGTTAAACAACTGGAAGAACGCTATAGCACGCCATTACCAACCCTTTCTAAATCGGTTGATGACCTTAGCGATAAAGTCGCAGGTCACTTAAAAGCAATGGGCTTGGAGTGGTCGCTATGAGCGTAAATGAGCAAATAGTTCCTGAAGGATTTAAACACACTGATATAGGTCTAATTCCTAAAGACTGGACTTTTTCAGCACTAAGGGACGTGTTAAAAGAGTCTCCGAAATATGGAATAAATGCAGCAGCTATTCCACTACAGGGGTCTTTGCCAGTATATATCCGAATTACGGATATTAGTGAAGATGGTTATTTTTCTCCTTCTGAAAAAGTGGGAGTGAACAGCCCTTTTTCAGAGCTATATAAGCTTAGCGCTGGTGACATAGTGCTAGCTAGAACAGGTGCAAGTGTCGGTAAATCTTACCTTTATAGAGAGCGAGATGGCGAGCTAGTTTACGCAGGCTTCTTGATAAAAGTAGCACCTAAAAACGACCTATTAAATCCCGAATTTCTTTTTCAGTATTTAAGAACAGAGCAATATTGGGCTTGGGTTACTGTTAACTCAATGAGAAGCGGTCAACCGGGTATCAATGGTAATGAATATGGTAGCTTACTTGTCCCCCTTCCGAAGATAAAAGAACAAACCGCCATTGCCAATGCCTTGTCCGATGTGGATGCGCTATTAACGGAATTGGCAAAACTGATCGCGAAAAAACAAGCGACTAAAACCGCCACCATGCAGCAACTGTTGACAGGCAAAACCCGTTTACCCCAATTCGCCACTTATACCGAAGGCGAAAAGCAAGGACAACCCAAAGGCACAAAACCCAGCGAACTAGGCGAAACCCCTGAGGATTGGGATGTGGATCTTTTAAAAGATATCAGTTCAATGAGAGGACGCATTGGTTGGCAAGGATTGAAACAAGAAGAGTTCACTTTTAACGATCAGCAGCCTTTTTTAATTACAGGAATGAATTTTAAAGATGGCAAGATCAGATGGAACGAGGTTTATCATATCCCTGAAGATCGATATGAGATGGATAGAAACATACAGTTAAAGGTAGGCGATATACTAATGACGAAAGATGGAACCATAGGGAAACTTCTTTTCGTTGATCATATCCCAAAACCTCATAAAGCAACTCTAAATAGCCACTTATTGTTATTTCGCCCCAAGCTCGAAAGTTATGTTCCGAAATATTTATATTATTTGATGAAAACAAGGTTACTTGATGACCATATAGAACTTCATAAATCTGGCTCTACTTTTTTTGGCATTACCCAAGAAGCTATGGGAAAACTATTGGTTCCTCTACCTAGCAATGAAGAACAAACCGCTATTGCCAACATCCTCTCGGATATGGATAACGAAATCCAAACCCTTGAACAGCGCTTGGCGAAAACCCGCCAAATCAAACAAGGTATGATGCAACAGCTACTTACAGGCCGCACAAGGTTACCATTTAAAAAGCTTGAGACTGAACAGGATGGAGGTAGCTGATGCCGACAGAACAAAGCCTTGCCCAGCTACGAGCTCTGTTAAAAGAGTTATGCCATTTACCCGATGAAACCGAATGGGTGGAGTTTAAGCATAATGTTGATGTGATTAAAATTGGCGAATATATCTCTGCACTCGCAAACTCCGCCGCGCTACTTGGCAAACAAACTGCGTACTTAGTTTATGGCGTAGATGATAAAACCCATGATGTAATTGGTACGAACTTTAAACCTTCAACTCAAAAGCATAAAGGGCAAGAGCTAGAGAGCTGGTTGTTGCAAAAAACCGCACCCAAAATACATTTTCAGTTTTACGAGTTTAGCCATGTTAACGATTTACCTGTTGTTATTTTGGAGGTGCAGGCAGCAGCGCATACACCAGTGCAATTTGATGGTACAGAGTTTATTCGTATTGGCTCTTACAAAAAAAAGCTACGTGAATATCCCGAAAAAGAACGCGCGTTATGGCGCGTATTTGATAACACCCCATTTGAGCAACAATTAGCAGCAGAAAACTGCAATGTTGAAGAAGTACTAAAGCTTATAGACTACCCTTCTTACTTTGACTTAGTTAACTTACCACTGCCTGAAGGTCGCGAAGGGATTTTAAACGCACTTGAAGCTGATAAGCTCATTAGTGCAACGCAAGCGGGTAAATGGCATATTACCAATTTAGGGGCGATATTATTTGCTAAAAAGCTGCAAGATTTTCAGCATTTAGCTCGCAAAGCCGTGCGGTTAGTGCAGTATAAAGGGAATAGCCGGGTAGAAACAGTACGAGAACTCGAAGGTAATAAAGGCTATGCCGTTGGCTTTGAGGGACTTATAGACTATTTAAAGACCCTACTGCCTTCTAATGAAGAAATTGGCAAAGCATTTCGTAAAGAAGTACCTATGTATCCAGAGCTAGCAATACGCGAATTAGCGGCTAACGCTATTATTCATCAAGATTTTTCGTTAACAGGCACAGGACCTATGGTTGAGCTATTCGATACGCGCATGGAAATAACCAACCCTGGTATTCCGCTAGTCGATACAGACCGATTTTTAGATTCTCCACCCAGAAGCCGTAACGAAGCACTAGCGTCTTTTATGCGTCGTATTAATATTTGTGAAGAGCGCGGTACGGGTATTGATAAAGTTATTTTTCAAACTGAATTATATCAATTACCAGCTCCTTTATTTGAAGTAACAGAGCACCATACTCGGTCTGTTTTATTTGGTCATAGGGAATTTGCTGAAATGGACAAAGAAGATCGTATTCGTGCCTGTTATCAGCATTGTTGTTTAAAGCATGTAAACAGAGAGCATATGAATAATAAGTCGCTACGCGAGCGCTTTGCTATTGCAGAAAAGAATAGCGCAATGGTAAGCAGAATAATAAAGGATACAGTCCATGCGGGCTTAATTAAACCTTATGATGCCGATGCAGGAACCAAAGCAATGCGCTACGTACCACACTGGTATTAATTTGCTTGACCGTTGCTTGACTAGACAATCAATTAAGTGATTTTATAAAGCAAAAAAAAACATAACAAGCTGTAATTTATAAACTTTATTTAAATCAATTTGCTTGATTACTTTATAAGTAAAGAGTTTTAATAATCTAAAATGTGAAGTTGAAATAATAACTATGACAGGAAAACTTAATAAGGACATTATATCGGTTAGCACATTACTCAAAAAGAGTAATTTAGCTATACCTAACTATCAACGCCCTTACAAATGGACACAAGCTAACCTTGCTGATTTGCTCGGCGATTTAAAAGTTTATAGAGGTAAATTAGCTTACCGCCTTGGATCTATTGTATTTCATCAACATTCAGAAAAAAAACAAGAAACGCTCGACATTGTTGATGGTCAGCAACGTACGCTCACGCTTGTGCTGTTGGTAAAAGCCTTGCTAGATGAACGGCTCAATACAAATGACTCCAATGCACAAATTAAACGCCAAGATGTAAAAACATTGCTGCTCTCACTTGAACAACCAATTAATAATTTTTTACAACGTCAAACTTTTAATAGTGATATATCGCATCGTAATTTACATCAAAATTTTATGGCAGCTAAACGCGCGGTAGCACGAAGTGATTTTACCGAGGCCGATATTGAGTTTTTATTGAAACGCTGTGAAGTGGTTACTTTTGTACTTAATGATGTATCTGAAGCCTTTCAGTTTTTTGATTCACAAAATGCCAGAGGCCGAGATTTAGATCCGCACGATTTGTTAAAAGCCTTCCATTTACGTGAGTTTTCAGACGCTGAAACCGAATTAAAAGCCGATTCTGTACGCCATTGGGAAAGCTTAGAGAGCGGACAGCTAGCACGATTATTTGCTAACTACTTATTTCGTATTCGCAACTGGGCACAAGGGAAATCGGCACTGTATTTTAACAAATCACAAGTGGGATTATTTAAAGGGGTAAATCTTGAACAGGTTGGACTTTACCCATATGTAGAACCACTTCGCATTTCCCATCACTTTGTTGATGACTATAACACGCAATATCAGCGCCATATTGATCATAAACGTATGCGTTTTCCTTTCCACCTTGATCAAATGATTATAAACGGTAGGCGCTTTTTTGAAATGACGAGTCATTATCAGCAAAAAATTGCTGAGATAGTGAGCGATGAACGTAATAGCAAAAATAACGACCCTAAGCAGCTTATTCGCATATTAGATAACGAACTAGAACCACGTGCTTGTAAGATTTTATACACACTTAACAGCTACAGTTCACGTACACGAACAGGTGATGGCTATATACGTAATCTATTTGATTGCGCGGTGATTTTTTATTTAGATAAGTTTGGCCCACATGAGCTATCGCAAGCTATAGAAAAGCTGTTTATTTGGGCTTATAGCTGCCGCTTGAAAATGCAGGTTGTTGGTATTGAGCGCATGAATAAACATGCACTCACCCATAATGTGTTTGAGCGAATAAAACAAGCAGTACAACCAAGTGATGTATTAAATTGGCCTTTACCAACATTGAAAAAGTCTGAATGTAATGGAACTAAGCTTACTGAGATCGCTAATCTGTTTGAGGAAATGAAGTACTATGAATAATGTCCAAGCACTCAAGGTGCAAAGCAGTAATGTCAATGCGAACAATCAGATACATAGTTACAAAGTTAAAGAGTTATTAAGTGATACTAACCGATATTTAGTCCCTATGTATCAACGTAACTATGCATGGGGTGAAGGTGAAATTAATCAATTAATACAAGATGTGTTGGATTATCAGGAAAATAAACCAAATCAAACCTATTATATTGGTACATTGGTGGTGTTTAAGCGCAAAGATGACAGCTATGAAGTTATAGATGGTCAGCAGCGCTTTACGACCCTTACCTTATTGGCTTTTGCCCTTAAACGTATGGTCACTAAGTATCAAACCTTTGATATGGATTGGTATGACGTAGTAAATCTCAGTTTTGAAAGTCGTCAGAAGTCATCTGACACTTTTGCAAGTTTGATTCAGGGCGTTGCTTTAGAGCATCTAAGCACAGATGACTATAATTTAGATGTAATTAATGGTTATACATTACTTGAAAAGGGCTTATTAGCGCTTGGAGCTAAGCTAGAAGGTTTTTGCTCTTACTTATTCGATAAAGTAGAAATTACTCGTGTTTGTGTACCAGAAGATACCGATTTGAATCATTACTTTGAGGTAATGAATAATCGTGGTGAACAGCTTGAAAAGCATGAAGTGATTAAAGCAAGATTGATGTCGGTGCTAACCGATGACAATGATAAAGAACTATTAAGTAAGGTCTGGGACGCTACCGCTAATATGGAACGTTACATTCAGTATGGTTTTAATCCAGATGAGCGCCACTGCATATTTGGTAAAGACGACTGGGGGCAATTTACGCCAATAAATTATGCTGATTTAGCTGCGTGTATTAGCGAGGCAACCACTCTAAAGAACGAATGCACTCAAACCATATCGCTGACACTCAATGAGATATTAGCAAAGCCACCTCAGTCCTCTTCTAGCGCAGATATCACGCTAACACCCGAGCGTTTTAATAGCGTGATTAATTTTTCTAACTTCTTACTTCACGTGCTTAGCATATTAAACAAAGGTGTTTTAACCAATAAAAAAGTAGCATTGGATGATAAGCGTTTGTTAGAACAATTTGATGTCTATTTAAAAGACAACAGCAGTGACAAAATCAACGCAGTAAAAGACTTTGTATTCGCCTTACTCAAGTGTAAATACCTCTTCGACCAGTACATCATCAAACGTGAATTTAATGACGGCAAAGATAAGTGGAGCTTGAAGAAACTGCATTTTTACAATAAAGAAAGCCAAAGTTATATCAATACGTTTAATGATAATGATGACTTAGAAAGCGAAGATGGGTTTGAAGGTAATAATCGTCAGATCTTAATGTTGTTAAGTGCAATGCATGTTTCAACTCCGACACTGGTTTATAAACACTGGTTAAATGGTGCGTTGTTCCATTTATTCAATATGGATAGAATTACGCCTCGCCTGTATTTACAAAAACTCGAAAACTTAGCTCGCCAATTTGTATATGGACGCTTTTTAAGTGAATCGCCTTCTGATTACTATCAAATGATTTATCAAAACGAGAGATATTTAGCATTTGATTTAAGTAACCAGAACGCTATAGCGAGGCTGCATTATGGCGTTATTGAAAATAACCTAGTGTTTAACTATCTCGATTATTTGTTGTGGTGTGATAGCGTTCAAAACAAAAAAGATGATGTAATTACTCAGTTTGAATTTACTTTCCGAAGCTCTGTTGAACACTTTTATCCTCAACATCCCCTTGATGGGCACCGTGTATTAGCCGATGCTGACTTACATCGATTTGGTAATTTGTGTCTGATAAGTCACAGTAAAAATTCAAAATTAAGTAACTTACAACCAACTGCTAAACGAGATCATTTTAAAGCCGCCATTGCCGATAAAAGCATCGATACCCTAAAACTGTATGAAATGATTAAGCTGATGAATGCTGCTAACGAGTGGACTGAAACTCAAATAGCCGAGCATGAACAAAGCATGTTAACGGTGTTCGTTAACGACTCGAAAAAGGAATTAGGCAATGAGTAATGTCGGTCAATTAGAACGTAAAACCCAAAACCGCGTGGTTAAGTTTTTTAAAGATCAGCTTAATTACGGCTACTTAGGCAATTGGGAATACCGTGAAGGTAACAGCAATATTGAAAAAGGCCTACTGACCAAATGGCTAAAAGGTCGTGGAATTTCTGATGCGCTGATTAACCGTACATTACGCCAACTTGATACTGCCGCAGCGCTTGGTGAAGGCAAAAAACTATTTGATGCTAACAAAGATGTTTATCGCCTACTGCGTTATGGTGTAAAAGAAAAAGAAGGTTCGGGTGAACAAAACCAAACCGTTTGGCTAATTGATTGGAAAAATCCAGAAGCTAACGACTTTGCCATTGCTGAAGAAGTCACTGTTAAAGGTGAATTGAAAAAGCGCCCTGATATTGTGATTTACGTAAATGGTATCGCACTTGGTGTAATTGAATTAAAACGCTCTTCGGTGTCAGTCAGTGAGGGGATCCGCCAAAACTTAGATAACCAAAAGAAAGCCTTTATTCGTAATTTCTTCACCACTATGCAGCTTGTAATGGCGGGTAACGATACTCAAGGCATTCGCTACGGTACGATTGAGACCTCTGAAAAATATTACCTTGAATGGAAAGAAAGCAGCGGTAAAGAAAACCCCAATCCACTACCAGCAAAAGGCATTACAACAGAGAACTTACTCGACACTCATATCGCACAATTGTGCGACAAAAAGCGATTCCTGCAACTCATTCATGACTTTATTGTGTTTGATGCTGGGGTAAAGAAAACATGCCGACACAACCAATATTTCGGCATCCAAGCGGCACAGAAGCACGTTCAAACACACGATGATGGCATTATCTGGCACACGCAAGGTTCAGGCAAAAGCTTAACTATGGTTTGGCTTGCCAAGTGGATACGCGAAAATGTAACGGATTCGCGAGTGCTTATTGTTACTGACCGAACCGAATTAGACGAACAAATAGAAAAAGTATTCTCAGGTGTTGATGAAGAGATTTATCGTACAAAAAGCGGACGGGATTTGGTTGCCACGCTTAATCAACCTAACCCTTGGTTATTTTGCTCACTGGTACATAAGTTTGGTCGAAATGGTGAAGCAGTTACCGAAGAAGATGAGACGCAAGCAACAAAAGACTACCTTGAAGCGTTAACCAAAAACTTACCCAGTGACTTTGCAGCGAAAGGTAACTTGTTTGTGTTTGTTGATGAGTGTCATCGAACTCAATCGGGTAAACTGCACGAAGCAATGAAGGCCCTATTTAGTATGGGAGAGGGGCCTGAAGCCATGTTTATTGGTTTTACCGGTACACCACTGATGAAGAAGGACAAGAAGAAATCCTTGGAAGTTTTCGGCCCTTATATTCACACCTATAAATTTGATGAAGCCGTAAGTGACGGTGTGGTGTTAGACCTTCGATATGAAGCCAGAGATATTGATCAACACTTAACATCTGAGAAAGGCGTTGATACTTGGTTTAATACTAATACCGAAGGCTTATCTAACCTTGCCAAAATGCAGCTCAAACAAAAATGGGGCACCATGCAAAAAGTGCTCTCTAGTAAGTCACGACTAGAACGTATTGTGATGGATATATGGCTTGATATGAAAAGAAAGCCTGCACTGATGTCTGGTAGAGGCAACGCCATGTTGGTGTGTGCCAGTGTCCATCAAGCCTGCATGGTTTATGAGATGTTTTCTAAAACAGATCTTGCTGGTAAATGTGCAGTAGTGACCAGTTATCAACCTGCTGCTAGTTCGATAAAAGGTGAAGAATCTGGTGAAGGGTTAACCGAAAAACTGTTTAAGTATGACACTTATCGCAAGATGTTAGCTGAGTACTTTGAGCAAAGTGAAGATGAAGCAGCCAAGCGTGTTGAAGAGTTTGAAAAAGCCGTTAAAAAACGTTTTATTGAAGAACCGGGACAAATGCGCCTGCTGATTGTTGTAGATAAGCTGCTCACGGGCTTTGATGCGCCTTCTGCCACTTATCTTTATATCGATAAAAAAATGGCTGAACACAACTTATTCCAAGCAATCTGCCGGGTAAACCGATTGGATGGTGAAGATAAAGACTACGGTTACATCATCGACTATAAAGACTTGTTCCGCTCACTTGATAAAGCTATTAAAGATTACACAGCAGAAGCGTTTGATGGCTACGATGCTGACGATGTTAAAGGACTTTTAAAAGACCGCTTACAAGAATCTCGTGCTGATTTAGATAATGCGCTGGAAGCGGTACGAGCGTTATGTGAGCCAGTAAAAGCACCAAGAGACATCAAAGACTTCCAACATTATTTTTGTGGTGAGTCAGGTGTTGAACCAAAGGATGAAAATGAGCGCACAGAAAAAGAAGCACTGCGTTTAACTTTATATCAATCGGTAGCTAAGCTAATTCGTGCCTACACTAACCTTGCTAATGAAATGCAGCAAGCGGGTTACACCTTTAAAGAAGCCGAAAATATTAAGAAAGAAGTCGCGTACTTTGAGAAAGTACGCGATGAGGTAAAGCTTTCCAGTGGCGATCTACTCGAAATGAAGCGATTTGAGCCTGCTATGCGTCAGTTACTTGATATGTATATTCGAGCTGATGACAGCGAACAGCTTATGGATTTTGAAGAGTTGGGGTTGATTGATCTAGTTGTAAACAACAAGGGCAAAAGCTTAGAAAATTTACCTGAAGGCTTGCGTAACAACGAAGACGCAATGGCAGAAGCGATTGAAAATAACGTTAGAAAAACCATCGTTGATGAAAACCCTGTAAACCCTAAATACTTCGACAGCATGGCAACGCTGCTCGATGAAATTATAAAGCAAAGAAGAGAGCAAGCACTTAGCTATCAAGAATATCTAGAGCAAATTAGAGCACTGGCAAAGAAAGTGGTTAATCCAACTGAAAATAGCAATCAAAGTTATCCCTCTTCTGTTGATACGCTCGCCAAACAAGCAATTTATGATAACTTTGGTAATGATGAAGTACTTACCACTAAAATTGATACTGCGGTGCGCTACACTAAAAAAGCCGATTGGCTAGGGGATAGGTTTAAAGAGCGTGAGATAGCTAATGCAGTGCGAGAAGAAGCGGTAGGTTATGATGTGAACATTGTAGATGTTATGGAGCTAATTAAGGCTCAGAAGGAATATCATTAGTGCGTCATACCAAAAACAATGCTCAAAGCGTTGAAGTAGTTTGCATTGGTGGTATTAATGTTGAGCTAAATCGCAGAGCCATTAAAAACATTCACTTAAGCGTGCTACCGCCTAGCGGCAAAGTACGCTTGTCTATCCCCAACGATACAAGTGAACAAAAGATTAGGCTGGCTATCGTTAATAAACTTGCATGGATTAAGAAGCAGCAAGCTGACTTTGCAGGCCAAGAGCGCCAGTCGATTCGTGAAATGGCAAATGGTGAATGCCACTATCTTTGGGGGAAGAAATACCGCTTAAAGCTTGTTGAGGCAAAAGGTAGATATAGTGTTACTGCAAAGGGAAATGGCAATTTAGTGTTAGCGGTTGCAGAAAATACGTCAACCGACAATAAGCTCAAATTGCTTAACCGTTTCTATCGCGATGAAATGCAGCGCGCACTTGAAAAACTCTTGCCCAAATGGGAAAGCAAGCTAGGTGTAAACGCTGGCTCTCTCAATATCAAAAAAATGAAAACCAAATGGGGAAGCTGCAACATTCAAGCTAAGCGTATATGGCTTAACCTTGAACTTGCTAAGAAACCTCCAGAATGCATGGAGTTCATACTTGCCCACGAGTTAATTCACCTACTAGAGCGCCATCATAATGACAGATTCCGCTCTCTCATGGACCAGCATATGCCTAATTGGCGTGAGCGCAGAAACCTACTTAATAGCTTACCTCTGGCTTATGAGGATTGGCAATACTGATAAACATTAGAGAGTTATTTTGAAGCTTGAAATAACTACATATCAAAAAACTAAAAACGAGAGACAGTGTCTCTCGTTTTTAATCACGCTCGTTAAAATACCAAATTAACCCATCAACCTCACATACTTTTCAGCCAGTTCATCTAAGCTCTCACGATGATTAGGGTCGGGCTTTATGCAGTCAATGGGGCATACGCTCACGCAGGTCGGCTTGTCGTAGTGGCCCACACATTCAGTGCATTTTGTAGGGTCTATTTGGTAGATTTTGGCGCCCATATAAATGGCTTCATTTGGGCACTCGGGGTCACACATATCACAGTTAATGCATTTGCTGTTTATTAATAAAGCCATGATTAAACTCTCTATTATGAAACAGCTTGTTTGAAAGGGTTGCGGGTGTCTTGGTTTTCATCCAAATTGCGCATCAGTATGGCGTGCTCTAAGTCGATGTTGTCAGGCAGTGGAATTTTTACGATATGGCCTGAACCTTTGGCATCAGTAATGCTTTCGCCTTTTTTGTTTTCCATGCTTTTAAGGGTAAAGCTAATATTACCTTTTGGCGTCATTAGCTCTAATGAATGGCCAACGCAAAATTTATTTTTTACATCTATTTCAACCAAACCAGTGGCATTACGCCCTAGTACTTCGCCGACAAATTGCTGCTTGGTAGAAACTGAATGGCCGTATTCATAATTTTGATAATCTTGATGGGCGTGGCGTTTTAAAAAACCTTCGGTATAACCGCGGTGAGCAAGGTTCTCAAGAGTTTTAAATAAGTCTGCATCGAATGGTTTACCTGCAACCGCATCGTCAATCGCTTTGCGATACACCTGAGCGGTACGCGCAACATAATAAAATGACTTAGTACGCCCTTCTATTTTAAGGCTATGCACCCCCATTTTTGTTAGCTGCTCTACGTATTGCACGGCGCGTAAGTCTTTTGAGTTCATGATATAAGTGCCGTGCTCGTCTTCAAATGCAGGCATATATTCACCCGGGCGACCTTGCTCTTCTAGCATAAATACATCGTTACTTGGCGCGCCTTCACCTAACGTAGGTATAACCGTTTTAGGGTCAATTTTATGTACCATTTCGCCGGTTTCGTTCTCAGTGCCGGGTTTAACATCATACTCCCAACGACACGCATTAGTGCAGGTGCCTTGGTTAGGATCGCGCTTATTAATATAGCCTGAGAGTAAACAACGCCCTGAATAAGCCATACACAGCGCGCCATGAACAAATACTTCTAGTTCTGTTTCTGGGCACAGTGTGCGTATTTCGCTGATTTCTTCAAGCGATAGCTCGCGAGACAAAATCACCCGCTCAATACCTTGTTTGGCCCAAAACTGTACGCTTGCGTAGTTCACTGCATTGGCTTGAACCGACAAATGAATTGGCATATCGGGCCATTTTTCACGCACTAACATAATTAATCCAGGATCTGACATGATCAACGCATCGGGTTTCATGGCAATAACAGGTTCTATATCACGTAAATACGATTTTACTTTCGCATTGTGTGGGGCAATATTAGACACTACATAAAACTTTTTATTTAGCGCATGTGCTTCGTTAATCCCTATTTGTAAAGTATCTAAATCGAATTCATTATTACGAACCCTTAAACTGTAACGAGGTTGACCGGCATAAACCGCGTCGGCACCATAGGCAAAGGCATAACGCATGTTTTTTAAGCTGCCTGCAGGGCAAAGTAGTTCAGGAATAAACGGGATTGAGGAAGAAACAGCTGACATGTGCGCTCCATACATCGAACCGAGTTCAAGTCGGTTGCATGAATAATTATACCAACCCGCAATAATACTTAATCATTTTACGGGGCTAAACGTGTTGCTACCTTCGTTAAAAAAATCTCATTTACGACTGCATGGATGCAGAAGGTAGAGCAATGCAGGAGCAATTGCCGAGAACAACTAAATAGCAATTTTTTTGCCTAGCTATCAACACGTTTTTCCAGCCTCAAAATAGACCACTTAATTAAGCGAATTGGTATTAAGGAAAATAAACCGCGCAAGTATAATGAGGGGGCAAAAGAGAAACCTTGATCAAGATCATCAAAATTTCTCTTGTGCGCTAATAAATGAAGAGCAGCAGATTTAAGTTATTTTTTACTGCTTAATTGGTTCGAAAATTGACTAACCGCATCAACAACTTGTTGCGCGCCTTTTTTAATATCACTCATTACATCACCAGATTCTTTGGAGAGTGCTAGGCCTTGTTGCGCTTTATTTTTACCTTGCTCTATTACAGCCACCGTTGATTGGGTTAAATTTTGGTTTTGCTGTACAACATCCACTATTTCTTCAGTCGCTTTACTGGTTCTTGAGGCAAGTAAACGCACTTCATCAGCCACCACTGCAAATCCACGGCCTTGCTCGCCGGCGCGCGCGGCCTCAATAGCCGCATTTAGTGCCAATAAATTAGTTTGATCAGCAATACTACTAATGCTCTGCACTATGCTCGCGATAAGTTGCGATTGTTTATCTAATGCTGAAATTTCTTGAGCAGCTTGCTCCATTTGCACCGACAATTCGTTCATAACCTGCACTGTTTTTTGTACCACTTCAGCACCTTTGTCCGCGTTGTTATCGGTTTCGATAGACGTACCATGCGCAATACTCGCCGCTTGCTCTGTAGCCAGTTCTCTTTTTACTTGATCAGTGATCACTGTGGCAAATTTAACTACTTTGTAGAGCTCATTTGCTTCATTAAAAATAGGATTATATGAAGCCTCTAACCAAACTACATGGCCGTGCTTATCAATACGTTTAAATCTGCTCGCAATAAACTCGCCATTACGCAAACGTTGCCAGAAGGCCTGATACTCTTTACTACTCGCTACTTGCTCATCACAAAACATACTATGATGCTTGCCCACCACGTCTTGCTTTGAATAACCCATACTTTTTAAAAAGTTGTCATTAACACGTAGCACCATACCTTGAGTATCAAACTCAATAACCGCCGTTGAACGATGCAAGGCTTTAATTAAATCTTCGTTTTCTCTTGAGCTTTCAATTATTTGTGTAAGCACAGTGCAATGCAGGGTTAAATACTCAAGCTGGCCTTGCTCGTTTTTTATAGGATGTAAAATGCAGCGTAACCAGTCTCGTTGCCCGTTTTGGTGTAGCAACTGAATAGCACCTACATAGTGCTCACGCTTACTTATTGCTTGTTTAAATAAATTAAAATCAGGATTATTCCGTGCATTTTCAGGAATAAAGTTAATAATATTCTGGTTAAGCAACTGACTATTTGAATAGCTGAATGTACGTTCAAAATTCTTATTTTGTCTTATAACATGACCTTGCATATCAAGCTCTAAAACTAGCATTTCACTGTCTAAGCTTTGTCTAACCTGCTCTCTAACTAAAAGTTTGTTTTGTAAATCAGCAACTTGATTTTTTAAAGATTGGTTAAAAAACATATGGTTATCCTAGTATTGAGATGTATGAACTATACATTGAGCGTTTATTGTAATTATTATTAACAACTAAAACCATTTGTTAACATAGACGTAAATATAGCGGAAGTATTTAAAACTAATATACGTAATAGCATGGTTATAAGCTCAAAACTAAACGCCCTTAAATCAAAATAACATGGTTGATATAATAAATTAGGTTTTTTTCGTTAAAACGCGTATAATTCGCGCCCGTTAATATTCACACTTTCACTTAAAAATTATTGGAGCACAAAGATGGCTTTAGAGCGTACTTTTTCAATCATAAAACCTGATGCAGTTGCTAAAAACCACATCGGCGCAATCTACAACCGTTTCGAAACAGCGGGTCTTAAAATCGTTGCAGCTAAAATGGTTCACCTTTCACAAGAGAAAGCTGAAGGTTTCTACGCTGAGCACAGCGAGCGTCCTTTCTTTGGTGCTTTAGTATCTTTCATGACTTCTGGCCCAGTAATGGTTACCGTTCTTGAAGGCGAAAACGCTGTTCTTAAAAACCGTGAAATCATGGGTGCTACTAACCCAGCTGAAGCGCTAGCGGGTACTTTACGTGCAGACTACGCTGATAGCATCGACGAAAATGCGGTTCACGGTTCAGACGCTGTTGAATCTGCTGCTCGCGAAATCGCGTACTTCTTCGCTGACGAAGAACTTTGCCCACGTACTCGTTAATTCGAGTTCACAGCTAACCCTGTGATGCAAAGTATGAAAAGGGCTTTCGAGCCCTTTTTTAGTCATTACGTAAAGTATTAATCGTTTATTTATGATGTTTTACTTAATGATTATAGTGGGTGAATTGTGTACAATTCGCCCTTGTAAATTTTTACCATCACCGCCACCGATTGAGGTTGTTACATGACCGAGCAAAAAAAGATTAACTTATTAGATTTAAACCGAGATGCAATGCGAGAGTTATTTGTATCATTCGGTGAAAAGCCATTTCGTGGCGATCAGGTGATGAAATGGATTTATCATTTTGGCGTAGATAATTTCGACGAAATGAGCAACGTAAACAAAAAGCTAAAAGAAAAGCTTAAAAACGAGTGTGAAATCGTTGCACCCGAAATTTCAGTTCGCCAGCAAGCCAGCGACGGTACTATTAAATATGCATTAGTACTAGAAGGCGGCCAAGAAGTAGAGGCAGTTTGGATCCCAGAAAAAGATCGCGCCACCTTATGTGTATCGTCTCAAGTAGGTTGCGCCCTTGAATGTACGTTTTGCTCAACGGCACAACAAGGCTTTAACCGTAACTTAAAAGTGTCGGAAATTATTGGCCAAGTATGGCGTGTAGCCAAAGACATTGGCCTTGATGGCAACAGTGAAAAACGCCCTGTCACTAACGTCGTTATGATGGGGATGGGCGAGCCATTACTTAACGTCAAAAACGTCGTACCAGCGATGGAGCTGATGATGGACGACTGGGGCTTTGGTTTATCTAAGCGCCGCGTAACATTAAGTACCTCGGGTGTAGTACCTGCCCTTGATTTATTGAAAGAAAAAATCGACGTAGCACTGGCTATTTCACTTCACGCCCCTGATAACGCACTGCGTGATATTTTGGTACCCATTAATAAAAAGTACCCAATTGAAGAATTTTTAGCGGCCTGTCGTCGTTATATCGATGGCTCTAAAGCCAATAAAGACGTGACTATTGAATACGTTATGCTTAATGGAGTTAACGACAGCACCGACCAAGCACATGAACTGGTTAAAACGTTAAAAGGGACGCCATCTAAGGTAAACCTTATTCCGTTTAACCCGTTCCCGGGTAACGAATACACGCGTTCAAGCAACAGTCGAATTGACCGTTTTTCAAAGGTATTACAAGCTGCGGGGATTACCTGTATTGTTCGTCGTACACGAGGGGACGACATTGACGCTGCCTGTGGTCAATTAGCTGGCGATGTGGTTGATAGAACAAAACGTATGGCTAAAAAGAAAATGCGTGATGACAATGCAATTGCAGTAAATATTCATCAAGCCTAAACGTTATAAAAGACTCTGGTGCCTTTGTGATAACTCGTTTATTTTTAAATAAATGATGCAACACAAAGGCTTTGAGGTAAGATAGAGGCTATGGAAATATATAAAGAGACAAGGTAATGCGATCTTTACTTGCTTTAGCACTATCAACACTACTTTTAAGCGGTTGTGTTACTGAAAATAGTTACAACGGCAGTGACAAACCCGTCGTCGAAAATAAAATAAACAACGCAGGCGCAGCGCGTACCCGCATTGCTTTGGCATTACAATATTTAAACACCGGCAATAATTCCCAAGCAAAATATAACCTTGAGCGTGCGAGCGAATATGCACCAAACCTCCCCGAAGTTCATTATTCTTTAGCTTATTACTACCAACAAGTTGGCGAAAATGCATTAGCCGACAAAGCCTATCAAAAAGCGTTGACGATTAACCCTGACGATCCGAATACCCTAAATAACTACGGTACGTTTTTATGTAGTATTGATGAGTATGATCGCGCTACCGATCAATTTTTAAAAGCGATTGAAATTCCAAGTTATATTCGTGTAGCACAAAGCTATGAAAATTTAGCCTTATGCGCCATTGAGTTTAATGACTTTACAAATGCAGAAAGCTACTTTCAACAAGCGCTAAACCACAGCTCGCAGCGTACATCGACCCTAATTAGCTTAGCCGCCCTTTTTTATGCTAAAAGTGACTTACATAAAGCCAGCGACGTTTTAAAGCACCATGACGATACTGGCCGTGTGTCTGCACGGGCTTTATTACTTAGTTATTTAATTAAACAGCGTATGGGTAGAATAGAAGATGCTGAAAAAATTGCAGCTACTATTTTGCAAACATACCCAAATAGTATTCAAGCTAACGCCATTCGTGACAACCAATTAAGGCAAACAGAGTTTGAAGTGCTGCGCGAAAAGTACCGCCAAGCACAACTTGATGAATTACAAGAAAGCAGTAATAACAATCAAATTATTGTGGAGCCAAAAATAAAAATTATTCGTAAAAAAAGTCCAACATCTGCAGTAAGCTCTGATGATTCAGTAAAGTAAGCTGCAAAAATACAACAAAGACACAAATACCTTTTTAAATTAGGGTCTGTTGACCTTTCAAGGTTAAATTTGCAGCAGCCTGTTTGGTATTTAGGCAAGGCAGAGCTTATGTGGTGTGGTTATTCCCCATAAATAGGCGATAACGTAGTATCAATGCCAAACAGGTGCTGCCCTTCGGGTTCTGCCTAGGAGCGATTCACTCTTTGTTGCCTACATGGATGTAGGTA
>NZ_PNCN01000006.1:0-20424 GCF_005886135.1 Pseudoalteromonas sp. S4741
GGCGTCGGTAATCTTATGTTTCTTGGTCGAAAGATCTGATCACCGCAAGGGCATTTAGTTCCATTTCTTATGTGCAGCTCAGGTTAGTTAATTCACGGCTCTGTATTTAACCAATTTGGGCGCGAAGAGCAGTTTTACCAAATAAAATATGAATTATTTAAATACTATAATTGATAAGCTGTACTGAAGGTACGGCAGTTAGCATTCTAAACATCTGCTTTTTGCCTTAGCTCTTTAGCTACTGAAGCTATTAAATGCCGAGAGCAGTTTAATATATCTTGAATATCACTGTAACTATGGCCAGTGGTAAGTAAACTTGCGATATGTTGCCGTTTTTTCATATCCTTTTGGCGACCTAAATATTTTCCTTCTAAGCGCGCTTTATTTATCCCTTGAGATTGCCTACGTCGCCGGTCATCATAATCTTTACGTGCTACAGCTGCTAGCATATCTAACATCATAGCGTTCACTGCTAGAAGGATAGAGTCGGTAAAGCCTGTGTTATCTTTTTTCTCTAATGCTAACCAGCTAGTAGGTAGCTCTGGCGATACTATAGATAAACGTTTTGCTGCAAGTTTGTTTTTTAAAACTTCCCAGTCATGCTGTTTCAAACGTGCTAACCGGTCAATTTGTTCTACTAGTACAATGTCACCATTGCTAGAATCATCAATTAAACGCATTAACTCTGGTCTTTGTAATGTGGCGCCTGAAATGTTTTCAACGTAAAAAGTAGCTATGCGTTGATTGTGCTGTTTAGCAAACTGAATTAATGACTCTCTGGCCCGCCCTGCATTTTGTTCTTGAGTAGATGCTCTTAAATAAGCCCGAATAAACATGGACAGCTCCTTAGTCTGTTATGGATAGTTCTTTTAATTTGGTCTGTTATAAGTGGTTTTATTGGTTGATATTTAATGGAAGTAGCTGGTTCTTATGAGCTGTACCCATAAGGAACTAAAAAGTCATGTTCGATCTCCATAGTGCAATTCCGCATGTACGGCAAATATGCTGATTATGAATTCCATATTTAGTATTCGCGACAGCCTTTATCCACACAGAGTTTGCACCACAATTATGGCAACCTTTAAATTTACTCCCACCAAAGCTACCGGGGTGAGCTAGCTTGTAATCACTAAAGCTCTGCCCATCAAGAAAAGTGCGCCCAAAAGCTTCTATATCATCTTTAGTATTCTTAATTTTCTCATCTACTGACTTAGAAGATTCATCATGATCTTGTTTAAATTTAAATATTGAAAATATTAGTTGGTATAAAAACTTACAAAATAAGTAGCTAAACCAAATCAGCAGTATAATTGTGAGCCACTCGGCCCCTCCCATAAATAGTAATCCAAATATAGAAAGTACAATGCCTAGTAACTTCAACTTACTTTGCCATGAACGTATTTTTTTACTCATACCTACACTCTATAAAGATAATAAATATTTACTTAAAAACTTATTTTGGAGAAGAGATAATACTTTCTGATACTTTCCATTAGTCATTACAATAAGTTCTGATTTGGTGATCTTAGGAGCTTTAACTGGTAAACCCGTATATGAAATATCTGGGTAGGTAGCAGGATTAAATAACCCATGTGGAATATTATCCCCATCATATAATCTTCTTCGAAGCGTAAGATCAATATAAGCCCCATTGGTTAGTTCAATCCAGCAATGAGGGGTAACGTATCTAGATACAATATTATCTCTAACACAACCAACACGACTTTGATGGAACAAACCAGATTCTCTGAGTAAATGGCTGATCAAAAATGTCATGTGATCACTGTTTAACTTCAGATCTTCAAACTGTAATAGAGCTAGATCAAGTTCATCATTAAAAGGATCCATTATTTTGGCTTCCTAAATATCAATTGCTTACCTTGCTCATATAAAACAGGATAGGAAATGAGTTCACTACTTTGAACAATCTTATTGGGCGGATAATACATAATCATCCATGGAGGCAATGATGCGCTAATAGCTCTATAAAACTCATCCATTGGAAAGTTATTGTCTTTTCCTGTCTGTTTGAATATAAAACGGGAGTAATTTTCTGGGTGAGAGGCAGTTATGCTGTAACTATTCAGTTCACTGTCAATTATGTATTCAGGTGTTTTCCAGTATGTAGGTTCTTGAATATTATAAGCAACAATACAGTTATCCATATTACACCCATATTTTTCGCTTTTAATAGACCACAACATTAAAGGGTGGCCATCTATGGTAGGTGTTTCTATTTCTGAAAGCTTAATTGCAGTCAAACCCATATCAATACTTACTTGCTCAATTGCATGGTCAACTAAATCAATATATTTGTTATATGCTTGCTCTTCTGATTTTACTAATGAAGCAGGCATCCACCCAATTAGACTTGGTCTAGCAGATGGACTATCTGGCGTCATCATTATATCTGTTGCGTTAAATAATAGCGTTTGACTACCGGATAAGTGGCGCAATGGTGCATCAAACGATGTTGCTAAGCTTGCAAAATTAAGAAGTGGAACAAACACCCCTTTGCTATATGAGTTTGTTCCATCTGCTGAATCCCGTAAATCTATATCATAAATATCGCCAGCACGAGCCAAGTTCAATGCCCGTGATTGGCCTGCATTATAATCTCTAGTGAGGGATATACAGCCTATTAAAGTAGTAGTAAGTAACACTGAAGTAATTAATATACGTTTATGCATTATTCTCTCCTCTCGTTTAATAGATGATTACATAACGTAAAGCAAACGCAAGAGAAAAACACAAAATATTTAATTATATCAATAGTTTGCACTTTAAGTACAAACTACCAGGCGGATTAAAGTATAAAGAAAAAGAATAACTTTTTTAGTAAGGTCTTAGTAAAATATTTAGACAAATTAAGAGCGTGATAATCCCACTTTCCCACTTTTCCCAAGTCTTAAAATGAGTTGAAGCTATGAAAGTGAAAATATTATGGGTATTTTTACTTATTTTTACTTATTTTTAAAAAAATTTGCACTCCACCTGAGCTCCAATAAAACCATAAGCAATTGATATTAAATAATTTTGTAGTTTATGTATCGGTAAATAGTCGAATTAATAAGTAACAATATAATTTATTAAGGGTGCTTAGGCGCCCTTTTCCATGCCTAATATTTACAATAACAACTCACCTAGCTGTGCTTTAATAATCCACTTTAAAAACCAAACAGACTACAAATACAGTTTGAGCTGCACTTATATCAGCCTCAATTCGCCTTTAATAATGTACATAAAAAATGTAACAACGCTAATAATCACAGCTATTAGCGGCTAAAACGTTTTCATTTATAGAACAAAATAGCTGTAGTTATGCTTATTAAACACTCTAAAACTGAAGCTATAGCATTGGTTATCCATGTTTGAATAGGGGGAATTATCAAGTCATAAAAACAAAACGTAACTAAAAAATACGTTTTGTTCGTCTACACCACCAGCAAAATTCAGTTAAATATTCACTTTAGATCACTCAAATTTTATTTTTTTGCAGATCAGTTATCCACAATTGCGTGTTTTTTTGCCTCAGAGATAAATTAAACGTCTTTAAAATAGGAAAATAAGCTGTATTTAATTAAAAAAGGGCTGTTTATAAAAAATAATAATGGTTATTTAACCTGATCTGACTAAATAGATCATTTTTTAAAATTATTTTCGATCCCAATTTAAGGTTATCAACAAGCTTTATATCCACATTAAGATCAACAAGCATCTATACGTTTATTTTCAATCGCTGGTGGCAAATACTAAATATAAAATCAATGACTTAGCAATAAAACTGCAACTTTAATTGATAGTTAAGCAGAGCTTTCCCCAACCTTATCAACAACTTGATCAGAAGATTACATTTAAAGATATTTTGTTAAACCTTTAATTATCAAGTAGTTAAGCAGTACATTTAAGTGAAGGCTTAAATAAGTACAAAAATAGTTATACAAAATAGCACTCTTAACTTTACTGTTATACTCACTGGGCTATTATAGGCGGCAATTAAAACTAATAGTGATCACAAATATTCATGAGTTCAGTAAATCTTATCGTTGGTAGTCAAATGGGATCCGCAGAATACGTTGCCGAGCAACTAAGCGATGCGCTTAATAGCCAAGGTATTAATACCCAACTACATGATCAACCTGAATTTAGTGAAATAGATCAGCAAAATACCATTTGGTTAATTTGTACATCAACCTATGGTGCGGGTGATTACCCAGAAAACCTTATTAACTTTGTTGATGAGTTATCTCAAGTTGATGATTTATCGCACTTAAAGTACACGGTCATCGCTTTAGGTGATACCAGTTATGACACGTATAACCTTGCAGGGCGTAATATAGATACGCTTTTAAGCCAAAAAGGCGCGATACA
Source organism: Pseudoalteromonas sp. S4741 (assembly GCF_005886135.1). Lineage (NCBI taxonomy): Bacteria > Pseudomonadati > Pseudomonadota > Gammaproteobacteria > Alteromonadales > Pseudoalteromonadaceae > Pseudoalteromonas > Pseudoalteromonas sp. S4741. Next base: position 4,372 of record NZ_PNCN01000006.1, read on the forward strand.
ATTAGCACCGCGCTTAGAACTGAATATTCTTGATGAAGCACTTCCAGAAGATACGGCCTTAGCTTGGTTAGACTCGTGGATAGCAAAAACAGGTCTAAAATAGAAAGATCAAGTAAAAAGTTATAAATAAAGTTACCCACAATTTACTAATAATTTAAAAGATTTTGTGGATAAACACTGATTAAACTGCTTTTTTAACCATGCTTATCCATGGGATAAGATCGAGACTTGATCGGCCTGTGCATAACAGCCTGTTTTGATCAGAGCTTATTTGCCTGAAGATCCGATCATATTAACACCTTTAGATCCGATCTAATTATATGTTTTTAATCACGATCTAAAGCTTATCAACAGAAAACCCGATCAGTAGTAGTAATAGTATTAAAAGATCTCTTTAAAAGATCCTTTATATTATTAGAGATCACTTACTTAGATCTTGAGCACTGTTTAATCATTTATCTTCTGCTAATTTCTAGGTAGAATACGCTCCCTTTTGAAGTTTACTGGTTTGATTTAAGTAGGATCCCATTAATGATTTTTCACGAAAATTTTGACGTTATCGTAGTAGGTGGTGGACATGCTGGCACTGAAGCCGCATTGGCAGCTGCCCGTATGGGGATGAATACCCTGCTGCTGACTCACAATATGGATACCCTTGGTCAAATGTCTTGTAACCCAGCGATTGGTGGCATTGGCAAAGGCCACTTAGTTAAAGAAATTGATGCCCTGGGTGGCGCAATGGCTCAGGCTATTGACAAAGGCGGGATCCAATTCCGTACGCTTAATTCTTCTAAAGGCCCTGCTGTACGAGCTACTCGTGCTCAAGCGGATCGTGCTTTGTACAAAGCGGCTATTCAGAACACACTTCAAAACCAAGAAAACTTAAAGATTTTTCAACAATCATGTGATGATCTTATCGTTGAAAACAACCGTGTAACCGGTGTCGTTACCCAAATGGGTCTGCGTTTCAGTGCTCCTAGTGTAGTACTAACCGTAGGCACATTCTTAGGTGGCCAAATTCATATCGGTCTTGAAAACTTTAAAGGTGGCCGTGCAGGCGATCCACCTTCAATTGCATTGGCTGATCGTTTACGCGAACTTCCATTTAGAGTGGATCGTTTAAAAACCGGCACACCACCACGTATTGATGCACGCACTGTTGATTTTTCTAAAATGCAAGAACAACCAGGTGATGCACCAACACCGGTATTCTCATTTATGGGTAAACAAAGTGATCACCCACAACAAATTCCGTGTTACATCACTTACACAAATGAAAAAACACATGATGTTATTCGCAAAAACTTACATCGCTCACCTATGTACTCAGGTGTTATCGAAGGAATAGGCCCACGTTACTGTCCGTCTATTGAAGATAAAATTGTCCGTTTTGCTGATAAAGATAAGCACCAGATATTTGTAGAGCCAGAAGGCTTAACGTCATACGAGTTATATCCTAACGGTATTTCAACCAGCTTACCGTTCGATGTGCAGTTAGAAATTGTGCAATCGATCACCGGATTTGAAAATGCACATATCTGTCGTCCTGGCTATGCTATTGAGTATGACTTTTTTGATCCGCGCGACTTAAAACAATCATTAGAAACTAAATTTATTGATGGTTTATTTTTTGCTGGTCAGATTAATGGTACTACCGGTTACGAAGAAGCGGGCGCACAAGGTCTGATCGCAGGTATGAATGCAGCCTTACAAGTACAAGGTAAAGAATCGTGGACGCCACGTCGTGATGAAGCTTATGTTGGTGTATTAATTGACGACTTAGCAACACTGGGTACAAAAGAACCGTACCGCATGTTTACTAGCCGCGCTGAATACCGTTTGTTACTACGTGAAGACAACGCTGATATACGTTTAACTGAAAAAGGCCGTGAATTAGGTTTAGTTAACGATGAACGTTGGCAAGCATTCAACGAAAAAATGGAAGTGATCGCTAAAGAAAAACAGCGTATTAAAGATACCTGGATCCATAAAGATCATGCGGTTGTTGATCAAGTAAATGAATTACTTAAAACTCCACTTGTGCGTGAAGCCAGCTTAGAAGAATTATTACGCCGACCTGAAGTGCGTTATAACGACTTGATGGCCATTGAAGGACTCGGATCTGAATTTACCAATAAGGCCGCTTTAGAGCAGGTTGAAATTCATACGAAGTACGCAGGTTACATTGCACGCCAGCAAGATGAGATCAATAAGCAGCTTCGTCATGAAGAAACAATTTTACCAAAAGAGTTTGATTATAAAACCGTCTCTGGTTTATCAAATGAAGTTGTTGCTAAGCTAATTGATGCTCGTCCAGACACTATTGGTCAAGCTTCGCGTATTTCTGGTATCACCCCAGCGGCGATTTCGCTATTATTAGTGTATCTGAAGAAGCAAGGCTTGTTGCGCAAAACTGCGTAACAGTAAAGGTACATTGTGTTACAGCAACAATTAACAACTTTGTTAGCGCAAACTGATATTGCGCTAACACAAAAACAACAGCAGCAACTTGTTCGCTATGTCGAATTACTCGATAAGTGGAATAAAGCCTATAATTTAACCTCAGTACGTTTACCTCAAGAAATGATGGTTAAACATATAATGGATAGCTTAGTTGTTGCGCCTCACTTGACCGGTCATCATTATATTGATGTTGGCACAGGTCCTGGTTTACCGGGCATAGTGTTAGCTATTGCCTTACCCGATACGCAGTTTGTATTATTAGATAGTTTAGGCAAACGTGTACGTTTTTTAATGCATGTTAAACATGAGCTTGGCCTTGATAATGTGACCCCTGTGCAGTCAAGAGTTGAAGAATATCAACCAAGTGTTAAATTAGATGGCGTACTAAGTCGTGCATTTGCATCGTTACAAGATATGATTGACTGGTGTTCGCACTTAATCGATCATTCAGGTAAGTTCATTGCACTTAAAGGGGTATTTCCAAGTGAGGAATTAGACTCACTCCCTGCTGGTGTTAAGTTTGAGCAAAAAATTGCATTAGAAGTACCCGATTTAGATGCACAACGACATTTAATAATTCTTTCTAAAGACTAGGGATCAGAGACACTGTGGCAAAAGTCATCGCATTAGCAAATCAAAAAGGCGGAGTAGGTAAAACGACCACTGCCGTTAATCTCGCTGCATCTATGGCTGCAACGAAACGTAAAGTGCTGTTAATAGATCTCGATCCGCAAGGCAATGCTACCATGGGCAGTGGCGTCGACAAATATGGTGACGTCCCTACTATCTATGATTTACTCATAGAAGATAAGCCTATTGATGAGGTGATTATTAAAGAAACCTCAGGCGAGTATCATATGATTGCTGCAAACGGCGATGTGACCGCTGCAGAAGTTAAATTGATGGAATTATTTGCTCGCGAAGTACGCTTACGCAATGCACTTGAAAAAATTCAGGAGCAGTACGAGTTTATTTTTATAGACTGCCCGCCTTCTTTAAATATGCTAACCGTTAATGCCATGGCTGCTGCCGATTCTATTTTAGTGCCTATGCAATGTGAATATTATGCATTGGAAGGATTAACTGCATTAATGGATACGATTACGCAACTTGCTAAGTTAGTTAATCCTAACTTACAGATTGAAGGCATACTTCGTACTATGTACGATCCGCGTAATCGATTAGCAAATGATGTATCAGAACAATTAAAACAACATTTTGGCGATAAAGTATACCGTACGGTGATCCCACGTAATGTTCGACTTGCAGAAGCCCCTAGTTTTGGCGCACCGGCAATGTACTACGATCGAGCATCAAGTGGTGCGAAAGCGTATTTAGCTCTCGCGGGTGAAATGCTGCGCAGAAAAGAAAAAACAACTCCTGTTGTCGCCTAACTTTGAGGTAAAAAAAATAACATGTCTGCTAAAAAACGAGGTTTAGGCCGAGGACTCGATGCACTTTTAAGTTCATCTAAACCTGCACCAAGCGAAAGCAAGGAACACGACAGCGCCAATGTAACAAACGCAGTTGAAAATGCGGCACAGCCTAACAACAGTGAATTACAAAAACTACCCATCGAATTTTTACACTCAGGGAAATACCAACCTCGTAAAGACATGTCTGAAGAGGCACTTGAAGAACTTGCCAGTTCAATTCGTTCACAAGGGATAATTCAACCGATTGTTGTACGCCCAGTTGCGCATAGCAGTTATGAAATTATTGCCGGTGAACGTCGTTGGCGCGCTGCGCAAATTGCCAAGCTTGAGTTTGTACCGTGTATTATTAAAGATGTACCCGATGAAGCGGCCGTTGCCATTGCCCTAATTGAAAATATTCAGCGTGAAGACTTAAACGCCATGGAAGAAGCGATAGCACTTAATCGCTTGCTTAATGAGTTTGAGTTAACGCATCAACAGGTGGCTGATGCCGTTGGTAAATCGCGTACTACCGTGACTAACTTATTACGCTTGAACAACCTCAATAACGATGTAAAGATTTTGTTAGAGCATGGTGACATTGAAATGGGTCACGCACGTTGCTTATTAGCACTTGAAGGCGAAGTGCAATCGGATGCTGCCCGTTTAGCTGTTGCAAAAGCATTGACCGTTCGCGAAACTGAAAAGCTAGTACGTTCTATTTTAGAGCCTGTTCCAGCAAAAGAAGTAATAGAAAAAGACCCAGATGTTAAACAGTTAGAGCAACAGCTTGCTGATAACTTAGGGGCAAAAGTAGAAATAAATTACAACAAAAAAGGCAAAGGGAAGTTGGTTATTTCTTACACTAATCTTGACGAGTTAGACGGTATTTTAAACCGTATCAATCAAGACTATTCCCACCATTAATTCATTGGATGTCTAAAAAGGGACATTTACAGCGATTTTGTGTTACAAAGCACCTACTCAAGTTGCAAAACTGGCAGGATTAAGTATAATTTCGCCAGTTTTCATACCCTGACAATTAGAGCGTCATAAAGGTTAATTAAAAGTGACTAATAAGTTAGCGAGCCCGTATAGGCTTGCCGCATTAAAATTAATTTGCCTTCAGGGATTTGTAGCCCTTTTAGCTGCACTAATAATTTTTATAGGTTGGGAAACCAATGCCGCACTTTCAGCTCTAGCTGGTGGCGCAGTCGCAGTACTTCCTAACTTTGTATTTGCGCTTTATGCATTCAGATATATGGGTGCAAGTCGAGCAAATCAAGCGTATGCCTCGTTAAAACGCGGCAACGGATTAAAATTTATGCTAACAATCGTTTTGTTTGCACTAATGCTAAAGCTTTATCCGGTAGTACTGCTACCTTTCTTTTGTGCTTATGTGTTGGTGTTGTTTACAGGATTGTTTACACCCGTTTTTTTTAAACATTAACTTTTGGGATATAACATGGCTGCAGAAGAAGTTACTCTATCTAGCCATATTCAGCACCACTTAACCAATGCTAAGATGTGCTCGACCGACGCCGGTCTTGCCTTCAATAAAGCATGTACGGATAGTGGCTTCTGGACATGGCATATAGATACCCTCGCATGGTCTATCGGACTAGGTCTAATATTTTTATGGATCTTCCGTAGTGCCGCAAAAAAATCAACTCTGGGTGTACCTGGAAAACTTCAATGTTTCATTGAAATGGTTGTTGAGTTCGTTGGCGACAACGTACGCGATACCTTCCACGGTAAAAGTAAGCTAATTGCACCATTAGCATTAACAATATTCGTTTGGATATTCTTAATGAACTTAATGGATTTAATCCCAGTTGACTTCCTACCTGCATTTGCTGGCTTTGTTGGCGAAACTGCATTCGGTATGGATTCACACGACGTATACATGAAAATTGTACCAACTACAGATATCAACATGACAGCTGCACTTGCGCTGGGCGTGTTCATTCTAATGATTGGTTACTCAATTAAAATCAAAGGTATCGGCGGTTTTATTAAAGAACTAACACTTCACCCGTTTAGTTCAAACAATACAGCTATGCAGATTCTTTTAATCCCATTCAACCTATTACTAGAACTTATCGCATTGGTTTCTAAGCCGTTTTCACTGGCTCTGCGTTTGTTCGGTAACTTATATGCAGGTGAATTAATCTTCATCCTTATCGGTGCAATAGGTTTAATGCAACTACCGTTGCACTTTGTGTGGGCTGTATTCCATATCTTGGTAATTGTATTGCAAGCATTCGTATTCATGATGCTTACAATCGTATACCTAAGCATGGCAAGTTCGGATAATCACTAATTTATAACTTTTAATTTTTACTTTTAATTACAATTGAAACTTTGGAGAAAAAAATGGAACTAGTATTAGGTCTTAAGTACATCGCAGTAGCTTTACTTATCGGCTTCGGTGCAATCGGTACAGCAATCGGTTTTGGTAACATGGGCGGTAAATTCCTTGAAGCATGTGCGCGTCAACCTGAGCTTGCACCATCGCTACAAGTTAAAATGTTTATCCTTGCTGGTCTAATCGATGCTGTAGCAATGATTGGTGTTGGTATCGCGATGGTATTGTTGTTCGTACTTTAATTTTATTTTTTGAACAGCTTACTATTTAAGGAGGAGCGGTTGTGAACTTAAACGCCACTCTTATCGGTGAATTAATTGCGTTTACGGTGTTCGTATTATTTTGTATGAAATACGTATGGCCACCACTAAACGGTGCAATTGAAGCTCGCCAGAAGAAGATCGAAGATGGTTTAGCTGCCTCTGATAGAGCCGAAAAAGACTTAGAACTTGCGCAACACAAAGCTGCAGAACAGCTTAAAGATGCAAAGGCTCAAGCGGCTGATATCATTGAACAAGCTAAAAAGCGTGCCACGCTAATCGTTGACGAAGAAACTGTTCGTGGTCAACAAGAGCGTGAAAAAATTATTGCTCAAGGGCACTCTGAAATTGAAGCAGAGCGTAACCGTGTGACAGAAGAGCTACGTAAGAAAGTAGCAACTCTGGCTGTGGTTGGCGCAGAAAGAATTTTAGAGCGCGAAATCAATCAAGCCGCACATAGTGACATCGTTGAAAAACTTGTCGCTGAGCTGTAATTAGGAGGGTATGAGCATGTCTGAATTGACTACTATCGCTCGCCCATACGCTAAAGCGGCTTTTGAACTTGCCGTTGAAAAAGGCACCATTGAAAGTTGGAATGACATGTTGTTCTTTGCTGGCCACGTTGCCAGCAATGAACAGGCATCAACCATTTTAGCTGGATTGCCTACTGCTACTGCACAAGCTGAGTTATTTATTAACTTATGTGGTGAGCAGCTCAACGAACAAGGTCAGAACCTAGTTAAGGTGATGGCTGAAAATGGACGTTTGATTGCACTACCTGAAGTTGCTCAATTATTTTCTGCTTTAAAAGCAGACTATGACAAAGAAATCGATATTGACGTGATTTCGGCAACGCCTCTTGCTGCAGCGCAGCAAGAATCATTGGTAGCGGCACTTGAAAAACGTTTCGCACGCAAAGTTAAGCTGAATTGTAGTGAAGACGCTACAGTTGTTGGCGGTCTTATTATCAAGGCGGGTGACACTGTAATTGACGGCTCTTTACGCGGTAAATTAAATCGCTTAGCCACAACACTACAATCGTAATTGGGAAAAAGAGCATGCAACTTAATTCCACTGAAATTTCAGATCTGATCAAACAACGTATTGAGAAGTTCGAAGTTGTAAGTGAAGCTCGTAACGAAGGTACAATTGTATCTGTTACTGACGGTATCATTCGCATCCACGGTCTAGCTGACTGTATGCAAGGTGAGATGATTGAGCTTCCTGGCAACCGTTATGCTATCGCACTAAACCTTGAGCGCGACTCAATTGGTGCAGTAGTAATGGGTCCTTACGCTGACCTTACAGAAGGCGTAAAAGTATACACAACTGGTCGTATCTTAGAAGTGCCTGTTGGTGCGGGTCTACTTGGTCGTGTTGTAAACACACTAGGTGCTCCTATCGATGGTAAAGGCGCTTTAGATAACGACGGTTTTGAACCTGTAGAAAAAATTGCACCAGGTGTAATCGAGCGTCAATCAGTAGATGAGCCAGTGCAAACTGGTTACAAATCTATCGATGCAATGATTCCAGTTGGTCGTGGTCAACGTGAGCTTGTTATCGGTGACCGCCAAACAGGTAAAACTGCACTAGCAATCGATGCAATCATCAACCAAAAAGACACAGGCGTTAAGTGTGTGTACGTTGCGGTTGGTCAAAAAGCATCTACTATTGCTAACGTAGTACGTAAATTAGAAGAGCACGGTGCACTTGCAAATACTATCGTAGTTGTAGCATCTGCTTCTGAATCTGCGGCACTTCAGTACTTAGCACCGTTCTCGGGCTGTACTATGGGTGAATACTTCCGTGACCGTGGTGAAAACGCATTAATCGTATATGATGATTTATCTAAGCAAGCTGTTGCTTACCGTCAAATCTCATTGCTACTTAAGCGTCCACCAGGCCGTGAAGCATACCCAGGTGACGTATTCTACCTTCACTCGCGTCTTTTAGAGCGTGCATCACGTGTAAACACGGATTACGTTGAAAAATTCACTAACGGTGAAGTGAAAGGTAAAACAGGTTCATTGACGGCATTGCCTATCATTGAAACTCAAGGCGGCGACGTTTCTGCGTTCGTACCGACAAACGTTATCTCTATCACCGATGGTCAGATCTTCTTAGAAACTGACTTATTCAACTCAGGTATCCGTCCGGCAGTAAATGCTGGTATCTCGGTATCGCGTGTTGGTGGTGCTGCACAAACTAAAATCGTTAAGAAACTAGGTGGCGGTATCCGTCTAGCCCTAGCTCAGTACCGTGAATTAGCTGCGTTCTCGCAGTTCGCGTCTGACCTTGATGATGCTACTCGTGCTCAACTTGAGCATGGTGAGCGTGTAACAGAGCTAATGAAGCAGAAACAGTACGCGCCAATGTCTGTTGCTGAAATGTCTTTGTCGTTATTCGCAGCTGAGAAAGGTTACTTAAAAGACATCGAAATCGCTAAAATTATGGATTTCGAAGCGGCTTTACTTTCTTACGCAAATAGCACATACGCAGAGCTTATGGCTCAAATCAATGAAACTGGTAACTACAACGCCGAGATCGAAGCGCAGCTTAAAGAACTTCTAGAGAAGTTCAAGTCTACGCAAACTTGGTAATTTAGTTATTAATGGTGTGCTTTATATTCTAAAGCACACCTTGATTCGGAGAGAGAGTCATGGCCAGCGGAAAAGAGATTAAAAGCAAGATCGGCAGTATTAAAAATACTCAAAAGATCACTAGCGCAATGGAAATGGTTGCTGCGTCTAAAATGAAAAAGGCGCAAGAACGAGTGGCTTCAAGCCGTCCATACGCTGAAAAATTACGTAAAGTGATTGGTCGTGTTGCTCAAGCAAATCTTGATTTTACTCACCCGTTCTTAGAAGAACGTGAAGTAAAACGAGTTGGTTATATTGTTATCTCTACTGACCGTGGTCTGTGTGGCGGTTTAAACTCAAACGAGTTTAAAAAAGTCGCATTAGAGATTAAAGCGTGGAAAGAGAAAGGCGTAGATGCTGATTTTGCTACCTTAGGTAGTAAAGCAGCTGGCTTCTTTCAACGTTTTGGTGGTCAAGTGCTTGCTAAAAAAGCAGGTCTTGGAGATAAGCCTTCAGTACAGGATGTAATTGGTCCAGTAAAAGTAATGCTAGATGCATTCTCTGAAGGTAAAATTGACCGTTTATTCCTGGTATATAACAACTTTGTTAATACCATGAAGCAAGAGCCAATAGTAGATCAGTTACTCCCTTTGCCAAAAGCTGAAGAAGAAGTATCTACACATGCGTGGGATTACTTATATGAACCAAACCCAGAGGCTATTTTAGAGTCTTTGTTAGTACGTTTCATTGAGTCTCAAGTATACCAAGGTGTAGTTGAAAACGCTGCCTCTGAACAGGCTGCCCGCATGGTTGCAATGAAAGCTGCAACTGATAATGCCGGTGACCTTATGGATGAGTTACAGCTTGTATATAACAAAGCTCGCCAAGCAGCAATCACACAAGAAATTAGTGAGATTTGTTCTGGTTCAGCAGCAGTTTAATGCTTCAGGCAAAGATTAACGAGAGGAATAGACATGAGTTTAGGTAAGGTCGTCCAAATTATCGGCGCCGTTGTGGATATCGAATTTCCACAAGACAGCGTGCCAGCCGTATATGACGCGCTAAAAGTAACAGATGGCGATTTAGCTGGTTTGACTTTAGAAGTTCAACAGCAGCTAGGTGGCGGTGTGGTACGTACTATCGCACTAGGTACTACAGACGGTTTACGTCGTGGTGCTGCAGTAGCAAACACAGGCGAAGCAATTCAAGTTCCAGTTGGTACTAAGACCCTAGGTCGTATCATGAACGTACTTGGTGAGCCAATTGATGAAGCAGGTCCAATCGGTGAAGACGAGCGTATGTCTATCCACCGTGCAGCTCCTACTTACGAAGAGCAATCAAGCTCAGTAGAACTTTTAGAAACGGGTATCAAGGTAATCGACCTTGTATGTCCATTCGCTAAAGGTGGTAAAGTTGGTTTATTCGGTGGTGCCGGTGTTGGTAAAACCGTAAACATGATGGAACTTATCCGTAACATCGCAATCGAGCACAGCGGCTACTCAGTATTCGCAGGTGTTGGTGAGCGTACTCGTGAGGGTAACGATTTCTACCATGAAATGAACGATTCAAACGTACTTGATAAAGTATCGCTTGTATACGGTCAGATGAACGAGCCACCGGGTAACCGTTTACGCGTAGCGTTAACAGGTCTTACTATGGCTGAGAAGTTCCGTGACGAAGGTCGCGACGTACTTTTCTTCGTAGATAACATCTACCGTTACACACTTGCGGGTACAGAAGTATCAGCACTTCTTGGTCGTATGCCATCAGCGGTAGGTTACCAGCCTACACTTGCTGAAGAAATGGGTGTACTTCAAGAGCGTATCGCATCTACTAAGACAGGTTCAATTACTTCAATCCAAGCGGTATATGTACCTGCGGATGATTTAACGGATCCATCTCCAGCAACAACGTTTGCTCACTTAGATGCAACAGTGGTACTTTCACGTGATATCGCATCACTAGGTATCTACCCAGCGGTAGACCCTCTTGATTCATCTTCACGTCAGCTTGATCCACAAGTAATCGGTGAAGAGCACTACGGTGTAGCGCGCGGCGTTCAAACAGTTCTTCAGCGTTACAAAGAGCTTAAAGACATCATCGCGATTCTAGGTATGGACGAGCTTTCTGACGAAGATAAGCAACTTGTATCTCGTGCACGTAAAATCCAGCGTTTCCTATCTCAGCCATTCTTCGTGGCAGAGGTATTTACAGGTGCGCCAGGTAAATACGTTTCACTTAAAGACACAATTGCAGGCTTCAAAGGTATCTTAAACGGTGAGTTTGATGATATGCCAGAGCAAGCGTTCTACATGGTTGGCTCTATCGAAGAAGCTCAAGAAAAAGCCAAAAGCATGTAATTAGGAGGGTAGTATGGCAGCTATGACTGTACATCTTGATGTAGTAAGTGCTGAAGAGAAATTATTTTCTGGTTTAGTAGAATCTATTCAAGTATCTGGTAGTGAAGGTGAGTTAGGTGTTAACGCCGGTCACGCCCCACTACTAACTGCCCTTAAACCTGGTATGGTACGTTTAGTTAAGCAATTTGGTGAAGAAGAACTCATCTATATTGCTGGCGGTACACTAGAAGTTCAACCGAACATAGTGACCGTACTTGCTGATACAGCTGTTCGTGGTGAAGACCTAGACGAAAAAGCTGCAGAGCAAGCTAAGCGTGACGCTGAAGCCCAAATGGCAAAAGGCGCATCTGCTGAACTTGATTACAATCAAGCAGCAATGCAACTAGCTGAAGCAATTGCTCAGCTACGCATTATTCAGCAATTACGTAAAAAGTAAGCCTATCTGGTTTTTAAAAGCCCACTTTATGTGGGCTTTTTTGTGCTTGATGATAAATCTCGTGGCTATTTGTAAATAAATTAATCGTAATGGCTAATATCTCTTCATTATTACTTATATCTACGCAAGATCCTCGTTACAATAACCCTATTCTATTAGGTGTTATTTTGCTTAAGTTAAGATTCAGTAGTTATTGCTTAGCCTACTGAGTATTTGCACATGATGTGACTTACGTAATCTACTTTGCAGCACACTTATTCTATCAAGCTAAAATAACGGAAAAAGGAAATTGTTTTAATGGCTCTAACAACAGTAATTCTTGCAGCGGGTAAAGGTACTCGTATGCGCTCTGCTCTGCCTAAGGTACTGCATAAAGTGGCAGGTAAACCTATGGTGCAACACGTTATCGATAATGCCAATGCGCTAGGTGCTACATCGACTAACTTAGTTTATGGTCATGGCGGCGAACTATTACAACAACAGTTAGCCGATAATAACGTAAACTGGGTGCTACAAGCTGAGCAACTAGGCACAGGCCACGCAGTGGCACAAGCAAGCCCACATATAAATGACGACGACGCTGTACTGGTTTTATACGGTGACGTACCTTTAACGAAACAATCTACACTTGAGCGCTTATTAGCCGCGACACCTAAAAATGGTTTAGCAGTATTAACCGTTAATTTAGCAAATCCAAATGGCTACGGGCGCATGCTACGTGTTGATGGTAAGTTAGTGGGTATTGTTGAGCAAAAAGATGCTACCGCAGAGCAGTTACTTATTAACGAAGTAAACACCGGTATTATGGCGGTAAATGGTAAGCTTTTAAAAACATGGTTAGGTAACCTATCTAACAATAATGCTCAAGGCGAATACTACCTCACAGATATAGTTGCAATGGCGCATAGTGAAGGTGTAGAAATTACATCAGCACAGCCTGATCATCCAATGGAAGTTGAAGGTGCAAATAACCGCGTACAACTTGCAGGCCTTGAGCGTGCTTATCAAGCATGGCAAGCAGAAGAGCTCATGCTAAATGGGGCGACCCTTGCTGACCCTGCTCGCATAGATGTACGTGGCGACGTGAAAACAGGTGAAGATGTCCTCATCGATATCAACGTTATTTTTGAAGGCAATGTAACGCTTGGTAATAATGTACAAATTGGCCCTAACTGCGTACTTAAAAATTGCAGCATCGGCGATAATGTTGTTATTAAAGCCAATACATTGATTGAAGATGCATCAGTTGCGGCTAAATGTACACTCGGTCCATACGCCCGCCTTCGCCCAGGTGCAATAATGGAAGAAGACTCGCACATTGGCAACTTTGTCGAAATGAAAAAAACCCGTTTAGGTAAAGGCTCTAAAGCAAACCACTTAAGTTACTTAGGTGATGCTGAAATTGGCGAGAAAGTGAATATTGGCGCAGGTACTATTACCTGTAACTACGATGGGGTTAATAAAGCAAAAACCGTTATTGGCGATAACGCCTTTATTGGCTCTAACTCATCACTGGTTGCTCCTGTAAATATTGGTGCTACAGCAACTGTAGGTGCAGGTTCTGTGATCACCAATACTGTCGCGGATGATCAGTTAGCCGTAGCACGTGGCAAGCAACGCAATTTAGATGGTTGGAAACGCCCAGTTAAAAAATAGTAATGGCCATTACTTATTAAATATTTAAAGCGAGTTTTATAACTCGCTTTTTTATTGCCTAAATATAATTCAAATAAAAATGCCATATTGCTGTCATCCCTGTGTGTTGATATTTAACTAATACAACTCTAAGGAAAACAATAATGTTAAACAAATCAATAATAGCCCTTTCTTTGCTATCACTATTAACTGGTTGCTCACTAGATGGTGATGACGGCCAAGATGGCGCACAGGGTGTACAAGGTACAGCGGGTAATAATGGCGAAAACGGTACTAATGCAAATTCAGCTTTAAATATCAATCTTATTGGTCGTGCAGTTCTCAATGCACAAAGCCCTGAGGGTGCAGCTGAAATAGTCGCCTACCAAGCTTCTAAAAAATGGATTTATGCTATTAATAGCTCTGGTGATGAGGCTGTTGTGAATATCATTCCTGCCGATACGTTCGACACCGCAGCATTAGTAAAAGATAACGAAGGTATTGTAACCGCGACCAACTTAGCCTCTGCCATTACGCTCTCACTAAATGAAAATACGCCTGGCGATGCAAACAGCATAGCTATCGATGCGAATAACCAATTATTAGCGGTAGCAATGGCTGCTACAAACGTGGGTGAAGCTGGCCAAATAGCGTTTTATAATATTAGCGGCGATACACCGGTGTTTATTAAAAATGTAACAGTAGGTGCCCTACCCGACATGGTGACATTTAGCCATGATGGTGCAAAAGTAGTGGTTGCTAATGAAGGTGAACCTAATGGCGACTACAGTATCGACCCCGAAGGCACTATCAGCATTATCGATATTAATAACGGCACTATTGCCGATACCGCTATGAGCATCAACTTTCAAGATTACAATAATCAGCAAGCAGAATTAGAAGCGCAGGGCTTAGTGTTTGCCAATCCTACTGGACGTACTATTAATGGTAATTTAATAAATACCACCGTCGCTATGGATTTAGAGCCAGAATATGTGAGTATTTCCAAGGATAATAAATACGCCTATGTCTCTATTCAAGAAAATAACGCTCTAGCCATCATCAACCTTGAAGATAATTCCCTTGAGCTAAAAGGACTCGGTTTTAAAGATTGGTCAAACTTACAATTTGACGCTTCAGACAAAGACGGTGGTGTTAATTTTAAATCATACCCTGGTTTATATGGCATGTATCAGCCAGATACAATTGCAAGCTTTAGCTGGAAAGGAGCCAACTTTATTGTATCTGCCAATGAGGGTGATGCACGCGAATACTTTTTTGATGCCAGCGATGAAGCTGATTGTATAGCCAAGGGTGGCCTTGATTATGACGCTAAAGATGGGTGTTTGGGATATATAGATGAAAGCCGCGTAGAAGATCTAACGCTCGCAGCTAACTTCGATTACTTAAATAACGATGATAACGACATTGGTCGTTTAAAAGTTACAACAGTAAAAGGTGATAAAAATAACGATGGCCAATACGAATCGCTTTATGCTTATGGCGCACGGTCATTTACCATTTGGGATAGCAATGGGCTGGTGGTGTTTGACTCAGGCGATCAAATTGCACGAGTAACCGCTTCTGTTCATGGTAACGCGTTTAATAATAACGAAGATGAAAACAAAGGCGATACACGCTCAGATGATAAAGGGGCAGAACCCGAAGCGCTAACATTAGGTAAGGTTGGCAATAGGTTATTTGCTTTTGTTGGTTTAGAGCGCATGAGCGGAATAATGGTGTTTGATATAACCAACCCTTATGATGTGAAATTTCAAGACTACTTTTATAATCGAGGTTTAGAACCAAGTGCAGATATAAGTGGCGATCTCGCTCCTGAAGGAATGACATTTGTTCCTGCAGCGCAAAGTGCAACAAACGAAGCACTGCTTATAGTCGGTAATGAAATCTCAGGCTCAATTGCCGTATGGGAAATAACAACTCAGTAATTAGTAAAGTTTTAAGTAAAAGCGATATAGCGGTTATCTATAAATCGCTTTTACTTTCTCCTCTCTTAATAACTATGCCTTTTCTGAATGCTTTTTAATCAAAAACACCTCTGCAACCCTTTGTTTGTATGGTTATTGTACTAAATTGAAATTAATTTAATAAAACTGAAATAAAGCATTGACCCTCTCCAGAATATCCCTATAATGCGCATCCACTGACCCGGCAGGCAGCAATGAAAAGCGCTGAACAAACGGTAAGTGAGTCGAGTAAAACTTAGCTTTTAAATCTTTTAAAAGAAACTAAAAATTAAGTGTTGACAAAAAAATAGGAAAGCGTAATATGCGCAGCCCTAGCGAGGTAAAGTTAAACGCTTTAATCGCAACGTTCTTTAACAATATAAAGCAATCATCTGTGTGGGCACTCGTACAGATTGAGTTCTAACAGCCAAGCTACTTAGGTAGTGAGGCAAACAAATTTAGAGTCTCAATGTGATTTCTCGAAAGAGAAGCTGAGTGACCAACAGAATAGTTACTTTTAGTAATTATTCAGCACAGTCAATTCAATATCGAAAGATATTAAATAAATTA
>NZ_PNCN01000060.1:0-21049 GCF_005886135.1 Pseudoalteromonas sp. S4741
CCCCGAACCCCGAACCCTGAACCCCATACCACTAAAAGACTAGTCGCTTACTTACCTATTTTTTGTATTATGAGCCAATGATTAACTGCGAGCTTTGATATGGATATTTTTACAGCTGAACACATTTCCCCTTTAATTTCGCTTTTACTCATTTTACTGGCGGGGTTTACTTCGTTTGTATCGGCGGCTTTTGGTGCGGGCGGCGGGTTAATGCTGTTGGTGGTCATGGCGTCGGTTATGCCGATGGCAGTGGTGGTGCCGGTACATGGTTTAGTGCAGTTAGGCTCTAATGCCAATCGATTATTGTTAAGTATTGCTCATCTTGATAAGCCGATGTTGTTATATTTTACTCTGGGTGGGTTAATTGGTGCCGGGTTGTCGAGCCAAGTAGTAAGCGATATTAACCTTGATAGCATGAAGCTGTTTGTGGCTTTATTTGTGATTTATTTACTGTGGGGAACAATCCCTGAATTTAATAAAGACTCACGATTAGGGCGTTTAATAGCGGGTGTAATTACGACATTTATTTCTACTTTTGTGGGAGCAAGTGGGCCTCTGGTGGCGAGTTATTTACACATTAATCATTACGATAAGCTTAAATTTACCGCGACTTTTTCAAGTATTATGACCTTGCAGCATAGCTTAAAAGCCGTCGTTTATGCGGGGCTTGGTTTTAGTTTTTGGCAATGGTTGCCGTTAACACTGGCGATGATTTTAAGCGGAGCCATTGGCACCTGGTTAGGGATTCGTTTACTTAAGCGGCTCTCTGTGGCGCGTTTTAGGGTTATTTTTAAAGTGATTTTAACTCTGCTTGCCATGCAGCTTGCATGGCAAGGGGTGAGTGTAATGCTTACTTAATAGCGGCTTTTATTGGTTTATCGCCATCAAATAACTCAAAAATACGATTGCTATTAAATGAGTTTGTAGCAACGTGAAGCAATGCGTTGGCTACATTTTCGCGGCTAATTTTAGCCTTTGACTGATCGCTAGGGCGCTCTGTTGTTACTTCCAAAGAGGCACTTTCGTCAGTTAATGTTCCTGGGCGGACAATTGTGTAATTGAGTCCACTGTGAATTAAATGCTCATCAGCCATATGTTTTGCTACAAGATAAGGCTTTAAGTCACTATCTATCGCATCAGGATCGTCTGCACCAATAGAGCTGACCATAATAAAGTGTTTTACACCGTGCTCTTTAGAATAAGTTGCTGCTTTTGTCGCTGCCCACAAATCAATAAGTACGGTTTTATCTGTGCCTGTACTTCCACCGGAACCAGCCGCAAAGATAACTTGGTCGCAGCCATTAATGGCACTTGAAAAGTCACCTTCTAAATCCTGTTCAACAATACTTAAAAATGGGCTATCTAAATCACGCAGTTTGCTTTTGTCTCTTACAAGTGCAACAACATTTTGCTCATTTTCTAAAAGTAGTTTGGTAGCCATCTTACCAATTTGACCACTTGCGCCAATAATTAAAGTCTTACTCATAATTAATTCCTTCTCAATATAGTGTAAAGATTGTTCGTACAAACAGACCTTGGGGTAGGAAATTATTTTTAAAGAGTAAATGGGATTTAAACGAGCTTATTTAAAAAAACATATTAGTGAAAAGTTATTACTTAACTGAGTATTAAAATTAGCTATTTTTTAAGGCGTTTTTTAGAACTTTTTACTCGATCATTATACTTACTCCGGTTACAAAGCTACGGTGGTATAAGCCAATACGTACACTGCGTTCTTGGTAATTACGGTAAAGGGCTTTGTAGGTATTATTACCTTTAAATTTTATTGCGAATAAGGTCACGAACAATAAAGCGGCCTGGGTGAATAGCTTGGCTTACGCGTTCGCTTAGTGGGCGAGGTTCGTTGTTTAAACTACTAATTAAGTGCTCGGCAGATAGCGGTGCACTGCATAATGCTCGCGCGCCAAAGCCGGTAAAAATATGTAGGCCCTGTTGTGGTTTTTTTAATGCTTGGTATTGATAGCGCTTACCCAAACGTAAATTAGCAAATGCATGTGTATAGTCAGTTTGCTCCACCCATTCACCGGCCATAGGTAAGTGATCAATAAAACTACAGCGAACAGCGGCTTTAGCAGAGCTAATATCGCCTAAGCTGGTGGCAAATTCAGTGTTGTTATAAAAGCTCAGCAGTTGCTCGCGGTTGGTGTGGTTGTCTTGCTCGGTCACTTCACGGCTTTTGCTGTTTTTTTCAAAGGTGGCGCCCATACAATGGTGATCTAAATAAGCGGGGGTGAAATACCCCTTGTGACACAACACGGTTTTTAGCTTACGTGATTGCGTGCTTGCTTGAACATGTGACACCTGTCCGCGTACGCCAACAATAGGGAGCGTTTTAGTTTGCGCAAATGCATCGCTGTGCTCACCGGCGCAAATAATCACATCGCTAAAGGGGCCAAATGTTTGTTTTTGCGTGGTTAAGTACCAGCCATCGGGTTGTTTGTTAAGTTGCTCAATGTGGCAATTAAATAGGCTCTCAAACTCATTTAATTGCTGTGCGGCATCTAACATAGCACTGACTAACTGGGGGGGATTAACCCAGCCGCCTTGTTCAAAAAACACCCCTGAGTAACCTGTTTTAACCCCAGCAATAGCATCACCCTCATCAGCAGTCACATTTCGCATAAGCTGTTCTGGCCACAGTTGTTTATCAGCGAGATTTTGATGACGCTCTGCCAATGGTTTTTTTACTGCATGTTGCAGCACACCACACCACTGGTGATCAAACAAAAAGCCATTGTTGAGTAATTGATTGTAAAGCCGCTTTGCGTATAAAAAACTATGGGCAAATAGTTCACTGTGTGGCGAATTTTTTGCTTGTAAATGCGGATATATCGCCCCTTGTACATTGTGAGATGCCCCCATGGCCGGTTGTTTATCTTGGCAAAATAAGTGGCTTGGTATACCGCGTTTCGCAAGGCTATAAAGAATACAACTGCTGGCTATACCACCGCCAATAACAGCTACATTGGTAAGGGGAGAGAAGTGATGCTCAAAATAGGCGGGGGCCGATTGTTTTGAATTAGCCTGAGCGAGTGTGCCAACTAGCATCTCTCGTTTTCGGCCAAAGCCTTTAGCTTTTTGCATGCTAAAGCCTGCTTCAATTAAGCCACGGCGAACAAAGCCCGCAGCGGTAAACGTGGCTAATGTCGCGTTGCTTCTAGAAATATCAACCATGGCGTTAAATACACTTTGCTGCCACATATCAGGATTTTTACTCGGTGCAAAACCATCTAAAAACCATGCGTCAACGAGTCCACTTTGTGGGTAGCTCATGCTATTAATACATTCCAGCACATCACCAAAGTAGAGGTCGAGCACCACAAGGCCATTGGCAAATTCAAGGCGATGACAACCGGTTAAATTAATCGGGTAGTGGGAGACGAGTTGGGCGCTTAAATGACTTAAACTAGGCCAAGCTTGCAAGGCTTGTTTTAAATCATTTACGCTAAGTGGATATTTTTCAAAAGAAATAAAATGCAGTCGTTGCACGTTATTAGACTGTTGACTTTGAACTTGTGGGCATTGCAGGTGGTCAGAAAACTGCTGCCATGCATTTAAAAAATTAAGCCCTGTACCAAAACCGGTTTCGGCTATAACAAAGTGCTCACGGTCATGATTTTGTAACCGTGACTCTATATTGTTTTGTTGATAAAACACATAATGAGACTCAGCGAGGCCGTCGTCATTAGAAAAATAAACATCATCAAAGTCATTAGCAACCGGTGTCCCTAAATCATTAAAGTGTATGTGGGCGTTTTTTATCATGACCAATTCAATTTTATAGATAATTTTTTAATTATTTTACGTGTTTTCTTTGAAATAGTCTGGCGTTATTTATAAGCTGTAGGTTCAGAGTACAAGTGTACGCTAGAAAGCTGACCACTTAGGTGATTAAATTCGCGTAAAATAGAACACAATTAAGTATTAAGCTAAGGGAATTACCCATGAGAAGAGCCGTAATAACAGGCATCGGTGTTGTATCAAGCATCGGCAATAATAAAGAAGAAGTATTAGAGTCACTAAGAGCGGGTAAAAGCGGTATTGCTTTTAACCAAGAATTTGCTGATTACAAATTGCGCAGCAATGTATCAGGTAAAATTGATATTGATGTTAAAGAGCATGTTGACCGCAAAGCAATGCGCTTTATGGGTGATGCAGCGGCTTATTCTTATATCTCAATGGCACAAGCGATTGAAGATGCGGGCCTTAGCGACGAACAAGTATCAAACGAGCGCACTGGTTTATTAGTGGGTTCTGGCGGCGGTTCATCAAAATGGCAAGTAGAAGCGGCTGATATTCTTCGTGAAAAAGGCGTTAAGCGCGTTGGCCCTTACATGGTGCCACGTACTATGGCAAGTACCACCTCTGCATGTTTAGCAACGCCGTTTAAAATTAAAGGCGTTAACTATTCAATCAGCTCTGCGTGTGCAACCTCTGCGCATTGTATTGGCCATGCCGTTGAGCAAATTCAACTAGGCAAGCAAGACGTTATTTTTGCAGGTGGGGGTGAAGAACTTCACTGGACACTAGCGATGGAATTTGACGCAATGGGCGCGCTTTCTACTAAATATAACGACACACCTGAAAAAGCATCACGTACATACGATGCTAACCGCGATGGTTTTGTGATTTCAGCCGGTGGCGGTATTGTGGTTGTTGAAGAGCTGGAACACGCACTTGCACGTGGCGCGCATATTTACGCTGAAATTACCGGTTACGGCGCAACCTCAGATGGTTACGACATGGTTGCACCATCGGGTGAAGGTGCGGCACGTTGTATGCGCCAAGCTATGCAACACGTTGATAGCATTGATTACTTGAATACCCACGGTACGTCAACACCCGTAGGCGATGTGAAAGAGCTGGGCGCTATTCAAGAAGTATTTGGTGGTAACTCGCCAATGATCAGTGCCACTAAAGCAATGACAGGCCATGCACTGGGTGCGGCAGGTGTACATGAAGCTATCTTTTCATTACTCATGCTTGAGCACGGTTTTGTTGCGCCATCTATCAATGTTGATGAGCTTGATGAGCAAGCAGCGGGCTTGAACATTGTAACTGAAGCCAAAGACGTTGAACTAAATACGGTTATGTCTAACAGTTTTGGTTTTGGCGGCACCAATGCCACACTAGTAATGAGTAAATACAAAGGCTAAGTAAACCTTTAACTATTTTAAAGCCGAGCAAAATGCTCGGCTTTTTCGTTTGTGCAAATAGGCGGTTGTTCGTTACAATAGGGTCTCATTTTGCCAAACGGATTCACAATGAAAATTCTTGCCGATCAAAATATGCCTTTAGTTGAGCAATTCTTTAAAGATATGGGTGAGGTTGAGCGATTTGATGGCAGGCAATTAACTCCAGAACAACTCATTGATGTTGATGTATTACTGACTCGTTCAGTCACCCAGGTCAATAGTGAATTATTAGCACAGGCTAATAAGCTAAGCTTTGTAGGTACAGCCACTATTGGTGTGGATCATATTGATACCGATTTGCTCAACGCAAAAAATATTGATTTTACCAGTGCACCTGGCTGCAATGCGATTGCGGTTGCTGAGTATGTGATCAGTAGTTTGTTTGCATTAAGCCAAGAAAATGCCAGTCCGTTAAGTGGTAAAACAATCGGTATTGTGGGTGTAGGTAATATTGGTAGTTGCCTCGCGCACAAGCTAAAAGCACTTAACGTTAATTTACTATTATGCGACCCAATAAAGCATGAGCAAGGGCTATTAATCGAGCATGTTGAGCTTGATGAGCTATTAGCTCAGTCAGATATAGTCACGTTTCATGTGCCGTTAGTAAAAACAGGTACGCATAAAACACTGCACATGCTTGATAAAAAGCGCTTAACTACGCTTAAACCTGGGCTTACTTTAATTAACGCCAGCCGAGGTGATGTGATTGATAATCAAGCATTACTTGAGGTGATGGAAGCCGGCGCTGAGCTCGATTTAGTGTTGGATGTGTGGGAAAACGAACCTAACATTTTAACCGAGTTACTTGAGCATGTTCGCTATGCCAGTGTGCACATTGCCGGACATACTCTTGAGGGTAAAGCTCGGGGCACACAAATGTTGTATCAAAGCTTGTGTGAGCTAAAAGGGGTTAACGCAATAAAATCGCTTGATGATTTTTTACCGCCTCCTGCAATTAAAAAAGTCGCCCTAGGAAATAGTTTTAGCGAAACAGATATAGCTCGTTTAGTGCATTTAGTTTATGACGTACGCCGTGATGATGGCATTTTACTGCGTCACTTGGCCGATGAAGGCTTTGACAGTTTACGAAAAAATTATCCAACCCGACGTGAATTTAGCACCGTGGTGGTTGAAGGTGATAGCACCGAGCTTGCTGCACTTGCGCAGCTTGGTTTTACTACAGCAAACTAATTTAATTAGCACGGTTGTTTTAATCGTGCTTACAGAGGATGAAATATGTCGCAAAAATATAACGTTGCCGTACTCGGCGCTACAGGCCTTGTAGGTCGTCAAATCATTGAAACTTTGGAAGATCGTAAATTTCCGGTCGATCAGCTGTTTTTATTAGCAAGCAGCCGCAGTGCTGGCGAAGATATAAAGTTTCGTGGTGAGACCATAGAAGTACGTGATGTTGAAGGCTTTGACTTTAGCCAAGCGCATATCGGTTTATTTTCTGCTGGTGGCAGTGTATCTGAAAAATATGCCCCTATTGCCGCAGACGCTGGCTGTATCGTTATTGATAACACATCGCACTTTAGAAATGACTTTGAAGTGCCGCTTATTGTGCCAGAAGTAAATGCATCGAGCTTAGCCGATTTTAGAAATCGTAATATTATTGCCAACCCTAATTGTTCAACCATTCAAATGATGCTTGCGCTTAAGCCTATTTATGATGCATACGGCATTGATCGTATTAACGTTTCAACTTACCAAGCGGTGTCGGGAGCGGGTAAAGAGGCAGTTGATGAACTGGCTAAACAAACTGCAAATTTAATGAATGCACGCCCAATGGAAAACGAAATATTTCCTAAGCAAATTGCGTTTAATGTGATACCGCAAATCGATAGCTTTGAAGATAACGGCTATACGCGCGAAGAAATGAAAATGGTAAACGAAACGCATAAAATTTTAGGCGATACAACCATTGCGGTAAAC
This sequence comes from Pseudoalteromonas sp. S4741, assembly GCF_005886135.1. NCBI lineage: Bacteria > Pseudomonadati > Pseudomonadota > Gammaproteobacteria > Alteromonadales > Pseudoalteromonadaceae > Pseudoalteromonas > Pseudoalteromonas sp. S4741. The sequence goes on from NZ_PNCN01000060.1 coordinate 7,152, forward strand.
CCGACTTGTGTTCGCGTCCCTGTATTTTTTGGTCATTCTGAGTCAATTAATATTGAAACGCGTATGCCTTATGATTTTGAGCATGTAAAGCAACTCTTGAGTGATGCGCCAGGTGTTGAGTTAATTGATGATGCTGGCGACTACCCAACGGCTGTATCAGATGCCAGTGGTAATGATACTGTTTATATCGGCCGTTTACGTGCTGATATTTCACACCCACATGGATTAAATATGTGGGTAGTAAGTGATAATACCCGTAAAGGGGCTGCAACCAATAGTGTACAAATAGCAGAAGAACTGATTGCTAATTATATGTAATTAGCCTGAAAATAGTGATGATTTCAATAAACGGCAAACCACAGTGGTTTGCCGTTTTTTTATGCTTTAACCGCCATTTTTTTGCCACTTATTAACTGAGAGAGTGTAAACATCTTGATAAACAACATAAAAACATTTTTATCATGATGTTTAAGGTATTTATTTTCAATGCGTTGCGATGGATATTATGGCTTAACTGGTTTATAGTTTGTAACTGGAATAGAGCTTGCAATAAAAATAGATTGTAATAAAAATGTGCGTTGGCCACGTGGCTAACAACGGCAAGAATAATCAATGTTTAAGCGCCAATTTTAAAGCGCTGCGTTAACATTTAAACATTAAAGGATCAGCATGCGCGGTTTCGTTTCACTTATTATATTAGCGTCTGCACTGATGGTAACGACTGTTTACTCTCAAGACAGTACCCAATTAAGAGGGCCTAAAGGCGCAGATTATGGCGCGCAGAGTCGCTCTATTGGGCCAATAAAACCAACCGATACACTTTGGCGTATTGCCGTTAAAGTTCGCCCAGATAACTCAGTCAGCATTTATCAAGTAATGCAGGCCTTGTATAACAAAAACCCCAACTCATTTTTAGAACAAAACTTAAATCACATGCAAAGTGGTTCGTATTTAAAAATACCTACTTTGGCAGAAATTAGACGAGTAAACCCGCAATTAGCTAAGCAACGTTCTGAGCAAGACGATGAACTGTGGGAAAAAAAGAAAAATGGGATACTCACTCAAGCAGAGATCAATTCAGCACAAACACAAGTAACCCAAGCCCGCAAAGCAGACGTTGATGAAGCCAAAAAAGAATTACAACAAGAATTAAAAGCGATTAAAACAGATCAAGGTAATAAATTAGTTGAGCTTCAGCAGCAGTTTAAAAGTTCGGTTAGTAACGTAGAAGAGATTTTAGTTGAAAACAACAATCTTAAAAAACAGCTGACAGTTATTTCAAACGAGTTAGAAAAAGTTCGTTTACAACTAGGCCAAGATAGTGAAATTCAACAACAGTTAAAAGAATTAATCGTTAAGCAAAACGAGATTATTGCGCAGCAAAAATTAAAAGATGCAGAGCAAGAGAATGAATTTAGCTTTGCTGCATTACTCTCGAATCCTTTGGTACTCATTTTATTAATGACCATTCCAGCGTTGTTGATTATTTTTGCTGTAGTTATGTGGCTGCGTAAGCGTGGTAATAACCAAGAGCCTGAGAGTAACAATGATGAATTTATACCACAAGCGCCTGCTTATACTGACCCTCTAGATGAAATGCCAGAACCCACGCTTGACGAAGCGCCTGCTCCCGATCCACTTGATGATTTAAGTGTGCAGTTAGATGAGAACATGGATGACGTATTACTTGATGAAGTGGAGTTTAATGATGATCTCGATGATGACAGTTTATTAGATCAAGATGAGTTAGAAAGCTTACTTAATGATGATGTTGTTTTTGAAGATGAAAATACTGAGAGCGATGAACTTGATGTTTTCATGCAACAAGATTTTGATAGCCCTGATGAAGATGACACGGGCGATGCAATTAACCTTGACGAATCGGATGATATTTTAAGTGCGGATGATTTAGATAGCCTGCTTGATGAAGAAGATGACGATGCTCTGCCAGATGAACCTAAAGGTGAATCGAATGATGATATGGCTGCACTCAGTGAAGAGCTCGCCGAAGAGGGCGAAGACTTCGATATTGATGATTTACTCGATGAAAATAATGAGCAGGCAACTGACACATCAGCAGACGATGACGAATTTGATATTGACGATTTACTCGATGCAGAGCAACCCGCTAATGTAGAGAGTAAAGACGCGGATATTGACAGCTTAGTTGATGAAGACGATGAAGTTGATATTGATGAATTGCTCGATGCTGAACAACCAACTACTGAAGCTCAAACTGAAGAGCCAGATATTGACAGCTTAATTGATGAAGACGAAGTAGATATTGGCGATGTACTAGATACAGAGCAACCTGAAAGTGATGTTCATGATTCTGAAATAGATCATGCATTAGCGGACTCAATTGAAGATTTAACTGACGCGCAAGAAGAGTTAAATAGTGAAGATGTAGAATCTATCGCTTCATCTTTTGCTGAGCCTGAGCCCGAGCCAGAAACTGAAGCAGAGCAAGAAATTGCAGCAGAGCCTGAACTTGATGTTGAATCAGAAGATGATTTTACTGATACGTCATCTAATTTACTCGATCTAGAAGACGCGCTTGATGAGTACAACGATGAAAATCTCGATAGCGCTGATGAGCTACTGAGCGAGTTAGAACAAACAAGTGATGATTATGTAGAGGCACCTGATTGGTCAGTTGATGGCTTAGATGAGCAATCTGAATCAGAAACAGAGCCAGGGCTTGAAGCAGCGCCTGATGTTGGATCAGAAGATGATTTAACCGATACGTCTTCAACCTTACTCGACCCAGAAGATGCGCCTGATGAATACGATGATGAAAACTTCAAAAGTGTTGATGATCTTTTAAGTGAGCTTGAGGTAACAGGCGATGAGGATGAACAAGTACCTGATTGGTCAATGGATGACTTAGACGATGATCTTGATGAAGAGGAAATTGATTTAGGCGATGATCCGCTTGCTGGCGATATCCAAAGCAACGATTTATCGTCAGAAGACGATGAGCTATATGAGCCTGAAATAATCACCCCAAGTGAAGAACTTGGGGAGTATCCTGAGTTAGAGCTGGATGATGAACTGCCTTTATCTGATGAGGAACAACAATCACTAACCCCAGAAGAGCTACAAGGTGATAATTTAGATGGTGATGCCACAGGCATGTCACCCAGCCAAGCAGAGCAAGATCTCGCTAATGCTCTATCAGCAGGTAACGACCTCGATAGTTTAGAAGATGAGTTTGATGATGAGCTGTTACTTAACAATGAGTTTTCAGAGTTAGATATAGAGCAAGCTTTAGGTAATGATATTTCAGAGTCTGCAGATCTGACTGAACAAGCTGCAGATGAGCAAGTTGTTAGCTCTAATGATGATTTTGACGATGATCAATTTGATGCGTTAACAGAGTCAGCTGAATTTACCGATCAGCAAACAAATGCTGATCGTGAAGCTGATTTAACGCAAACGTCAGTACCGTCAGAATCAGAAATGATTTCAGATGATGAACTAGATGATGAGTTCATGGCTGATTTAACACAAACAGATTTTGATTCATTACTGAATGAGTTGGCTGAACCTGATGATGTTGATTTAAGCAACAGCAGTGAATTCAATGTTGATTTTAATAGCTTACTTAATGAAGATTTAGCTGATGATAAAGCACCATCGTTGCAAGAGCTCATTGAGCAACCTGAGGTTACTGAGCCATTAGATCAAGATGACTTTGTTGATATAGATGCATTACTTGAGCAAAGTGATGATGCGGATATAGATCACGAGCCCTACACCGACGTCGATATGGATGTTGGTTTGGGTGACTACGATTCATTACTTGCTGGTGATAACCATATGGATGTCGATACTCAAAGTGGTGGTTACTCGGCAAAGCTTGATCTTGCTCACGCATATATAGAGATAGATGATGCTGACTCGGCAGTTAAAATCTTAGATGAGATTATTAATAATGGCCCAGACGATGTGCAAGAAGAAGCACAAAATCTAAAAGCTAAGCTGAAAAACTAACAATAGCTAATCCTGAAAAGGATATCTGAGCTGTAAAACCCGTTATTGGCTAACACTAATAACGGGTTTTTTGTATCGCATAGTTAGGAACCTTAGTTCGCTGCTTTTATTGGAACGCCATATAGCATAAAATGCAGCGTCGATTAGCACAGTAGGTAAAGCAGTAATTATGCGAGTAGCACTTGGAGTAGAATACAATGGCGCACGTTACAGTGGTTGGCAGCGTCAATCACACGTAAATAGTGTACAACAAGAAGTAGAAAAAGCGTTGTCGCGCATTTGTAATCATCCAGTTGAAATTGTATGTGCAGGGCGTACCGATGCCGGTGTACATGGCACTGGACAAGTAGTGCATTTTGATACACATGCTGAGCGTGAAATGGTGGCCTTTACATTAGGCATGAACACCTTATTACCCAAAGATATTGCTATTCGTTTTGCACAACCTGTGGCGGAAGACTTTCATGCCCGCTTTAGTGCAACTGCTCGTCGTTATCGTTATGTTATTTACAATTATGCGTTTCGTGGTGCGGTATTAAATGAAGGTGTTACACATTTTCATCACCCATTAGATGAAATGAAAATGCAGCAGGCGTGTCAATATTTACTAGGTGAGCATGACTTTACCTCGTTTAGAGCGCTGCACTGCCAAGCTAATACGGCAACGCGAACGATTCATCATTTATCGGTACAGCGCCAAGGTGCTTATGTCATTATTGATATTAAAGCTAATGCGTTTTTACACCATATGGTACGTAATATTACGGGTTGTTTAATGGATATTGGCTTACATAAACATGAACCAATTTGGTTAAAAGAGCTGCTAGATGTTAAAGAGCGAGCTAAAGCGAGTGCTACAGCAAAAGCAGCAGGTTTATATTTAGTGGATGTTGATTATCCAGAACATTTTAATATCCCTAGAACGCCGCTAGGACCATTGTTTTTAGCCGATAGTGATATTTGATAAGTAACGAGATGCGTATATTTTGAGGCTAAATTTATACGCTGTTATTCGTATTGCTAACTACTAAGACCAGTTTTTTATACCGTGACAGCGTAATTCATGTTTTAATTGGAAAAATTTGTTTGCATGGTTAACATGTAGACCCGCGACACAGAACAGCATTAAGAGAGTTGCAAATGAGTTGGCTAGAAAAAATCTTACCAAAAACGACTAAGTCTTCAGGTCGTAAAGAAATTCCAGAAGGTGTATGGGCTAAGTGTACGTCATGTGATTCAATTTTATATAAAGCAGAATTAGAAAAATCACTAAATGTATGCCCTAAGTGCGATCATCATATGCGTGTTAGTGGTCGTAAACGTCTTGAACAGTTTTTAGATGAAGGCGATCGTCACGAGTTAGGTGCCCAACACGAGCCTAAAGATGTGCTTAAATTTAGAGACTCAAAAAAATACTCAGATCGTATCAATGCAGCTCAAAAGTCAAGCGGTGAAAAAGACGCGCTTGTCGCAATGAAAGGGAACCTAAAAGGTATTCCGGTTGCTGCTGTTGCATTTGAATTCTCATTTATGGGTGGCTCAATGGCATCGGTAGTGGGTGCCCGTTTTGTTGACGCGGTTGACCAATGTTTAGAGCATAATATGCCGCTGATTTGTTTTTCTGCATCGGGCGGTGCACGTATGCAAGAAGCCCTTATGTCACTTATGCAAATGGCTAAAACCAGTGCGGCACTGGCTAAAATGACTGAAAAAGGCCTACCGTTTATTTCTGTAATGACAGATCCAACAATGGGTGGTGTATCAGCATCATTGGCAATGCTTGGTGATATTAACGTTGCAGAGCCTAAAGCTTTGATTGGTTTTGCCGGTCCGCGTGTTATTGAACAAACTGTTCGCGAAACGCTACCAGAGGGTTTCCAACGCAGTGAATTCTTATTAGAACATGGCGCAATCGACATGATTATAGATCGTCGAGAAATGCGCGATACGCTAGCACGCGTACTTGCTAAATTTATGAACTTGCCTTCTACGGAACAAGAGCATAGAGTAGCGTAAATTTCAGCTTTACTGATTACATGCTATGACAAAAACAATTCCTAGCCAATCATCAAGCCTTGATGATTGGCTTTGTTATTTAGAAAGTGTTCACCCTGCAAATATAGAGATGGGACTTGAACGCGTCGCTACTGTTGCAAACAACATTGGCTTATTAAACACTTCCAGCAAAATTATTCTTATTGGCGGCACAAACGGCAAAGGCACAACTGCGCGCTGTTTAGAATCGTTATTAATTGCGCAAGGTTACAGCGTAGGTACGTATGCCTCCCCTCATTTAATTCGATACAACGAGCGAGTGCGCGTTAATGGCGCAGAGCTTGATGATCAATACCATGTCGATGCGTTTAATTTATTAGAACAAGGTCGTGGTGACACCCCACTGACTTATTTTGAATATGGCACCTTAGGCGCGTTAGCAATATTCAAGCGTTTAGAGGTTGATTACGTGCTGTTAGAGGTAGGTTTAGGCGGGCGTTTTGACGCGACCAATATTGTTACCCCCTATGCCAGCATCATTACCACGATTGACTTAGATCATAAAGAATACTTAGGTGACACGCGTGAATTAGTTGCTTATGACAAAGCGGGTATTTTTCGAGAGAGTACTCCTGCAATTATTGGGGACTTAAATATTCCGCATACAATGACCGATTATGGTAAAGAAATTAACGCTAATATGGTGTTATCTGGCAGCGACTTTATTTTTAAAGAGCACGCGCAGAGTTTTAGTTGGCAATTTAAAGAGCATAATCTTGAGTTACCTAAACCAGCAATTCCATGTCAAAACGTAGCCACGGCACTAACCGCACTATCGGTATTAAACTTATTACCGAGCGATGAGGTGATTACTCAGTGTTTAGTGAACTTAGTCGTTGAGGGACGTTTTCAACAACTAAGTGCAGAGCCATTAGTGTATACCGATGTGGCACATAACCCTGAATCAGCTCGCTATTTAGCGACTAAATTAGCAAGCTATAAAGATAAAGGCTTTAAAATTCATGCATTAGCCGCTATGCTTGCTGATAAAGATAAGGTCGGTGTGCTTAAAGAAGCTAGTGATGTAGTAGATGAATGGTCGTTTGCGAGCTTAGAGGGCCCACGCGGCGATAGCGCTGCTAATCTACATCAGGCACTTTTAAGTATTCCTAATAGTTATTTTAAACAGGGTTATAATAGCGTAGAGGCAGCATTGGATACTATCTTGCCAAACCAGCCAAGTAACACACTATTAATTGTATTTGGTTCATTTTTTACCGTGGCTGGCGCTATTCATTACTTTAAAAAATAGAGAGGATGTCGGTGAACTCAGGTTTTATTAATCGCTTAGTCGGTACAAGTATTGTGGTGATCGCAGCAATTGTGTTTATTCCCAATATACTCGATGGTGAAAAAGCGCACTATAAAGAAGGCTTTAAAGCGATTCCAGAACGCTCTGAGTTCAAAACCATTGATTTACAAGAATCAATTGATCAGCAAGTGGCAAATACAGAACCATTAAAAGAGGATGAAATTGAAGATATTCAGCCTGATGATGCTGCATTTGAGCAACAAAACAGCTCTGCTGAAACTGACGTTACTGCACAGCCAACAATGGTTGAAGCGGTCATAGCCGATACAAAGCAAGGCACAGTAACTACCGGGCAAAATAACGCTACGCGTAATACTAATGAAAACTTAACAAGTATGGCGTATGTCATTCAGCTTGGTAGTTTTTCTCATGCGGCAAATGTAAAAGCGTTGCAGGCAAAGCTAAAAACGAAAGGTTTTAAAAGCTTTACTAGGCCAATTAAAACGCCAAATGGTACTTTAACTAAAGTATTTGTAGGACCGTCATTAAATAAAAATGAGCTGCAGTCTCAACTTCCCGCGCTGAAAGAGCTAACTAAACTAAACGGTAAAGTTACTCAATTTGAAGTGACCAAATAAATTCAATAAAAGGAAGTGTGTTTATCGCAAGATATTACACACTTACCTCGTCTTATTTTATACGTTTAACTAGACCTTTATCCCATTTTAGCTCGCTACCTTTACTTATCAATGCCCACACAAAAATAGCAAAATAGATGCGCTATAAACAAAATGTTTGTTGTTTTTATAACGGTGAATCTGCGCTATTTTTAATCTAATAATGGTGTGTGTTTACTCACCTGTAATCTCACGCTTAAACTTGCATCACAAGGAGGTTTAGGTATAGAATGCGCCCAAAATTAGCGACTAATTGGTTCTTATGATCTGGGTTGATTACGCCATTCTTGGCATTATTGCACTCTCTACCATCATCGGTTTAATACGCGGCTTTGTTAAAGAAGCTATGTCATTAGCGGTGTGGGCAGGGGCTTTCATCATCTCCAGCTTGTTTTATCAATATTTAGCTTCCTTCCTAACATCCATTTCTGAACCCCTTTTAAGAAATGCGGCGGCCATTGCCATATTATTCTTTGCGACGCTATTGTTAGGCGGTTTACTAAACTATATTTTAGGTGAGCTTGTACAGCGAACCGGATTATCCGGCACAGACCGTGTTTTTGGTGTGGTGTTTGGTGCTCTTCGAGGCGTGTTGGTCGTGAGCGCGTTACTCTTCTTTCTTGATGCTTTTACTGGTGCGCCTAATACGTATTGGTGGGGCAACTCCATTTTGATTCCAGAATTTGGCTTTGTAGTTGAATGGTTCTTTTCGTACCTAGAAAACAACTCGAGCTTTTTAAATTCAGTAAACCGTTAATCGGCGAGGATAAATTACATGTGTGGTATCGTTGGAATAGTCGGAACATCGCCAGTTAATCAGGCGATTTATGATGGCTTAACCGTTTTGCAACACCGTGGCCAAGATGCTGCGGGTATCATAACTATTGAGAACAATACATTTAGCTTGCGCAAAGCAAATGGCCTAGTGAAAGATGTATTTCACACTCGTCATATGAAACGTTTGCAAGGCAACATTGGCATTGGCCATGTGCGCTACCCCACGGCGGGTTCTTCAAGCTCGTCAGAGGCTCAGCCGTTTTATGTAAACTCTCCATTTGGTATAGCGCTTGCGCATAATGGTAACTTAACCAATGCCGAGTCGTTAAAAGAGCAGTTATTTTCAGAGGCACGTCGCCATGTTAATACGACTTCTGATTCTGAAATTTTACTTAACATCATGGCGCATGAGCTAAGTAAATCAGACAAACTAAAATTAGACCCTGAAGACATTTTCACCGCGGTTACTGAAGTCAACAATAAAGTAAGTGGCGGTTATGCCACTATCGCCATGATTATCGGTCATGGTATTGTGGCGTTTCGCGATCCAAACGGTATTCGTCCATTGGTGTTTGGTAAACGTGAATCAGCAAACGGCACTGAATACATGTTTGCCTCAGAAAGCGTAGCATTAAAGCCTGACGGTTTTGAATTTGTTCGTGACGTTGCCCCAGGCGAAGCTATCTATGTTACTGAAAATGGAGAGTTTCACTCTTTAAGCTGTGCAGATAAAGTGTCTTACTCACCGTGTATTTTTGAATTTGTTTATTTTGCGCGACCGGATTCAACCATTGACCGTATGTCAGTGTATGCAGCGCGTGTAAATATGGGGACTAAGTTAGGTGAAAAAGTAGCGCGTGAATGGGCAGACAAAGACATTGATGTGGTTATTCCTATTCCTGAAACCTCGTGTGATATTGCATTAGAAATGGCACGCGTGCTTGACTTACCGTATCGCCAAGGCTTTGTTAAAAACCGCTATATTGGCCGTACGTTCATTATGCCAGGTCAAGAGCTACGTAAAAAATCAGTTCGCCAAAAACTCAATGCGATTGACCGTGAGTTTAAAGGTAAAAATGTCCTACTTGTTGATGACTCAATTGTACGTGGTACCACCTCAGCACAAATTGTAGAGATGGCACGCGAGTCAGGCGCTAAAAATGTTTACTTTGCATCAGCAGCACCTGAAATACGCTTTCCAAATGTATACGGTATAGATATGCCATCTGCGGCAGAACTTATTGCACACGGCCGTGAAGTAGAAGATATTAACCAAAGCATTAGCTCTGATGGTTTAATCTTTCAATCGTTAAGCGATTTAATTGCTGCCGTTAGCCAAGAAAACCCAGAGATCACTAAGTTTGAAACATCAGTGTTTGACGGACAATACATTACTGGCGACATTGATCAAGATTACTTAAACCGTATAGATAAGCTGCGCAACGATTCAGCTAAAAGCATCCGTGAAAACGCGATGTCATCTAGTTTAGAAATACATAATCAAGATGAAAACGAATCTGATTAATAATGTAATGTTAGCCTGATAGTATTTTAAGGCTAATAAAAAAAGGAGCTTAACAGCTCCTTTTTTGCGTCTATGATAAAGGAATATTTAAGTAAACATGGGGCTGATAATACCGTTGGTCCATAGCATAGCGGTAAGTGCTAATATAATAACCAGTAAAATTAATCCACAGGTAACAACAGAGCTTGCATAAATAAAGCCGCGCTCCTGCGGAATGTGCATCAAAATTGGCACGCCGGTGTACAGTAAATAAACTGAGTAGGCCAGGGCCACTAATCCAACACACACCACAAACCACAGCTCAGGCCAAAAAGCAGCCAATGCTGACATAAATACCGGTGTAGCGGTATAAGCTGCCAGCTCAATTGTTTGGGTAAAAGTCGGTTTAGCACCAAAAGTAACCGCCATCCAATGGGCTAAATAGGCCAGTGCAAATACACCGCCAATTAAAGCGAAATACATGGCTGCGGCAATCATCAGTGCGCTTTCATGGGTTAAAAATACTGGATTACCTGTACCTATACTCCAGCCTAAGTAAACCGATGAGTAGTACCCCATTGCTGAGGGAAATAAAGCGATAAGCAAAATATGCGATAAGCTATAGGTTAAGCTTTCGTGACGGTTATCAATTGTTTGCCATTCTTCGAGTGGGTGGGCGTATAAGCCCCATAGGTGATTTAGTATCATTGCGTGCTCTCCATAAAAGGATATATTACTGTTTGGTTATAATTGGTTTGTTTTTATACAGTCCATTTAGTTATGGTTCAGTAAGTATACAAAGTCAAGTTATCCACATGCTTGCAATAAGAGCGAGTGTTTATTTTATTCAGCGTAATATTTCATGTTAAAATGCCATAATCGCAATTTTTAGCAATGAGTAGTCAGCGTGCCACATAGCCAGCTTTTAGAACCAATTAACAATTTTTTATTATGCAGTACTCCCGATGAGTGGGTTGAACAAGCAATCAAAAAAGAAAACTTACCCATCATATTAATTGATCACTTAATATGTGAATTAAAAGCGGCGCAAAGTGCCATGTTTTTAATTCGTAAGTATGCGGTAGATAAAGACAGCAGTGATGCACTGCTTGAATGGCTTAAACCGTTTGAAACGCTTATTTATAAACGTGAGGGAAATTGGCGTGATTTAGCGGCTAAAAATAAACTCACTAAATCCATTATCCCTAAATCTAACTCGCCTTATGGCCAAGATTTAATTGATAAAATGGTAATGCTGATTAAAGAAGAGCTGCATCATTTTTATCAAGTCCTCGAAATTATGGATGAATACGGTGTTGAATATAAAAGTATAACGCCATGTCGTTATGCCAAAGGCATGCTACGCAATGTTAAAACGTTTGAGCCTAATGCCTTAGTTGATAAGCTTATTGTAGGTGCTTACATAGAAGCTCGCTCGTGTGAACGTTTTGCCAAGCTTGCCCCGCATGTAGATAAACGCTTAGGGGATTTTTATATTTCATTGCTGCGCTCTGAGGCACGTCATTACCAAGATTATTTAACCCTTGCTCAAGAAATTGCTGACTTTGATATTACCGAGCGGGTAAAAGAATTTGCTGAAATAGAAGCGCATCTAATTACATCAGACGATGAAGACTTCAAATTTCATAGCGGCGTACCTATTACTGCTTGCCAACAACCCGCATAATTTACACATAAAGCTGCTACCAGTTAAACAGCAAACTGTTGTAGCAGCTAATTTTAATTAAATTCTTTTTAAATTAGACACATCCAATACCCTCACCTAATATTAGAATAACTATTTAAATTATTTAACTTATTGCTTTGTAATTCATTTTAATAACAAGGTCATACCTTATTTATTATTGGGTGAGAAGATATGCAAGATAAAGAGGGATTGTTTGTATTTGCAGCTGAAGAAGAACAGGCAGATACAGAGCTGAAAGCATGGAAAATATTAACCGTTGAGGATGACCTTGATTATCAGAACGCGTTAGTTAATAGCTTAAAAGAATTAAAAGCCAAGGATGGTTATAAATACGAGCTTTTAACAGCAAATTCTGTGCCTGAGGCTGCTCTTGCGCTGAGTATGCACCCCGACATCGCACTCATATTTATAGATGTAGTAATGGAGGAGGATGACTCAGGTCTGCGTTTAGTAAATACTATTCGAGAGGTTATTGGTAACGCAGAAATGCGTATTGTGCTGTTAACAGGCCAACCTGGTTTTGCACCAGAGAGCGATATTATGAAAGTACTTGATATCGATGAATACTGGAATAAATCAGATATTTCTGCCGAGAAGCTGCAATCAATTGTTAATAGTAACATGCGCACTTGGGAATATATTTCACAAATCAAGTCAGCCAAACAAGGTTTACAGTTGGTACTAGACGCGTCTAGAAGTATTAACGGTAAGCATGATATGGCCTCTTTTTCTTATGCTGTGCTTAAAGAAATTAGTAATATTTTAAAAATAACCGAAGGCGGCGGTATTTTCTGCTCGAGTAATGTAAACCCTGGCTCTGAAAGTTTAATACTTTCTACACATGGTTGCTTTAGTGGCACTAAAGGGCAACCTGTGGAACCTAACCTGCCTGCAGAAATGCTGCAAGATTTTAAACAAGCGACCAGAGAGCGTCGTCATATATTCTCAAAAAATCACAGTGTGTTTTTTTTCGAAACGCATACTTTGCAAGGTCAGGATACTGACTACATAACGATTGTAAAATCTGATAACCCTATCAATGAGCAAAATGAATATTTACTTAAAGTATTTAGTGAAAATGTTAGCACGGGATTTGCTAATATTTCGTTGTTGAATCGCTTAACTGAACTTGCTTACACCGACGTATCACTTAACTTGCAAAACCGTAACTGGCTAACCCGTGAAATAAAGAACATGAATGCCCATGAGCGGCTAAAAACGCGATTAGTCATTTTTGATATTTATCAGTTTGATGAAAAAGCGTTTACTTTCGGGAATGACTTTTGTAATAAATTAATGAAGCTAGTTCATCAAAGTATAGTTGATTCTTTTGCTAAGTATGAACCGCGGATAGCATTAATTAGTAATAAAACATTTGGCATGCTAGTCAGCGTTGACTTTGATATCTCAGATGCAATTAGTTACTTTCAAAATAAGCAAAAGTTCGAAATTGAACAGGTGAAGCAATATATTGATGTGCGTATATTGGAGTTGAAGTTAAGCGCTGCTTTAAACTTAACACCTGAAAAAGTGATTAGCTTAGCAGAGTCTAGTCTTAACTATACGGGGGCAAACCAAGCAAAGTATATTCAGCATACTGAGGAAAAAACAGATCAGATTACTCGTCGCTATGAGTTGATGGCTGAGCTTAGAACGGCTATAGGTAATAAAAGTTTAGAGGTGGCATTACAACCCAAAATCAGCTTATCAACCTTGAAACCAGCTGGTTTCGAAGCACTCGCTAGGTGGCAAAGAGCCGATGGTAGTTTTGTTCCCCCCGACGAATTTATAGAATTAGCAGAAACAGCCGGATTAATTAATGAACTAGACCATGTAATTTTTGAGAAAATACTAGGGTCTGTTGACCTTTGCGGATTAAAACTTGTTCAAACTAGGGGCGATTTAATCGCGGCGCGAGGTTTGTAACCT